>DATAIA010000698.1:0-6188 GCA_036262895.1 Xanthobacteraceae bacterium | reverse complement strand
GCTTGAATATGTGACGCGTTACGTGCAGGAGCGCCAGCAATTCGGAAAGCCAATCATCGAATTTCAGGCGGTTCAACTCAAACTCGCTGAAATGATGTTGAAGGTTGAAGCCGCACGGCTGATGCTCTACCGCGCTGTGGTCAATGCCGATAAGGGCTTTCCCTCGATTCTTGACAGCTCGCTTGCCAAATGTTGCGCCAACGAGATGGCTCGCGATGTCGCCGGCACCGGATTGCAGCTGATGGGTGGCTACGGCTACAGCAAGGAATATCCGATGGAGCGCCGCTTGCGCGACGCGTGGGGCTGGGGAATTGCCGGAGGCACGATCGACATTCAGAAAATGAATATCGCTTCTGCCCTTGTCGGGCGCCGCTTCGATCAGCGCAAGTAATCAAATCCCAGGAGTAACGGCCATCAATTTCGAATTTTCCCCCGAACAGGAAGCGGTGCGTGACGCGGTCGCGAAAATCTGCGCGCGTTTTGGCGAGGACTATTGGCTTGAGCGCGACCGGGCAGGCGGGTTTCCGCACGAACTCCACCAGGCCCTGGCGCAGGATGGTTGGCTCGGCATCTGCATCCCCGAGCAATACGGCGGGTCGGGCCTGGGTGTAACAGAAGCGGCAATCATGATGCAGACGATTGCCGCGTCTGGCGCCGGCATGGCCGGCGCATCGGCCGTTCACATGAATATATTCGGCCTGAATCCTGTCGTGGTTTTTGGTTCCGACGAACAGAAACGGCGAATGCTGCCGCCTTTGATTGCCGGTAAGGAAAAGGCCTGCTTTGCGGTCACCGAGCCAAATTCCGGGCTCGACACGAGCAGGCTACAGACGCGGGCCGTGCGCAAAGGCGATCATTACATCGTGAGCGGCGCGAAAGTTTGGATCTCTACCGCACAGGTTGCGGAACGAATGCTGATCCTGGCACGAACAACACCGATCGAGGAGGCTCGCAAGCCCACCGACGGCCTGAGCCTGTTCTACACCGCGCTCGACCGCCGCCATGTCGAGGTCCGCGAAATCGACAAGATGGGACGCAAGGCGGTCGATTCCAACCAGCTGTTTATTGATGGCCTTGAAGTCCCGGTCGAGGATCGGATCGGCGAAGAGGGGCGGGGGTTTGAATACATTCTCCACGGACTCAATCCTGAACGCATTCTGATCGCGTCCGAAGCGGTGGGGTTGGGGCGGGCAGCACTTCGCCGTGCAACGGCCTATGCCAAGGAGCGGGTGGTTTTTAATCGGCCTATCGGCCAGAACCAGGCCATTCAGCATCCTTTGGCGGAATGCTGGATCGACCTTGAAGCGGCAAACCTGATGGTGTTTTCCGCCGCCTGGCAATATGACTCAGGCAAGCCCAGCGGGGCGGCCGCAAATGCCGCCAAGTTTCTGGCGGGCGAGGCGGGTTTCAAAACGTGCCAGACCGCGATGATGACGCTGGGCGGCTATGGATATGCGAAGGAATACCATGTTGAACGCTATATGCGTGAGGTGATGATTCCGCGGATTGCGCCTGTTAGCCCACAGCTCATTCTCTGCTATATCGCCGAGCGCGTCCTGGGGCTGCCGAAATCCTATTGAGCGCGATGGGTGTCCGAGCATTGCCAAAATCTGGCGACTGTTGGACACTGCGTCCGGTTCGGGAGAACGCGGCCGATGTGATTGACAAGACAGGAACAATGCCGACATAGGGCCACTGATGTCGGCAACTGAAATACCCGGTGGACACAGCCGGGAGTTAAAATGAGACCTGACGGGAGGAATAGCTGATGAAACGCCATTCAATTTTGGCTGGGATCGTTGCGGGCGCGATGGCATTCGCGTCGTCGGTTCTGGCTGCCGATGCGCCGTCCGAACTGAAGATGGGAACGCTTTATGCGTCATCCGGACGGTTTGCCAGCATATCAATGCCGGTCCATTACGGGCTTAAATTGTGGATCGAGCAACAAAACGCGAATGGCGGCGTGTTCGTCAAAGCCTTTAATAAAAAGATCCCGATCAAGCTGATCGCCTATGATGACCAGAGCAATACGGCAACTGCGGCGACACTCTATAATCAGCTGATCACGCAGGATAAGGTCGACCTTCTGATCTCGGATTCGGGATCCGTGCTCACATCTGTCGCCGTTCCGATTGCGCGCGATCACAAGATGCTGCTGATCGATCAAACAGGCACAGGCGCGGCCTTCTTCACGCCCGATAATCCCTATATCGTGCTGACGGCTGATCCGGTGTCCAGCATCTGGCCGAAGCCGCTGGCCGATTTCATCACTCACGACGGGCCGGGATTGGGCATCAAGCGCGTCGCCATTCTTTATTCCACCAACGACTTTACCGGAACGCAGGCGAACGCCGTCCGCAAGTTCATTACTGAGTCAAACAGCGGCGTTGAAATCGTCTTTGACCAGGGCGTGCCGACTGAAACCTCTAATTACACCGTGCTGCTCAACAATATCCGCGCGGCTAATCCCGACGCGGTCGTCCATCTCGGTTATGCGCCAAACGACATTGCTTTCCTGCGCAATGTCCAGGACAGCGGCATCAAGTTCAAATTCCTGTTCGCTATCTATCCGGGTCTTGAAACGGAACTTCTTGAAAAGAATGTCGGCGCCAAGGGTCTGAACTATGTGTTCACCTATGTGCCGTCGTCCGAAATCGCCTACGAAACCAATTTCGGCATGCCCCTCAAGGACTACAAGGAAGCCTGGCACAAGAAGTACGCCAACACTCATGTCGAGTTTGGGTTCAACTCGGTGGCCGGTTACACCACGGGTCTCGTGCTGGAGAAAGCGCTCTCCGTTGCAGACAGTCTTGAGCAGCTCGAGTTGCGAAAAGCCATCATGAGCTTGTCTGGTAAGCTCAAAACACTGGATGGTGTTTTCGAGCTTAACGAGATGGGCGCCCAAGTCGGAGAAATTACGCCCCTTGGTCAGCTGATTGCCGACAAAGATGGCCATGTGAAGTTTGTCACGGTGTGGCCGCATGATGTCGCGAACGGCAAGCCGGTTTATCCGCGCCCCTGATTGCAGCAATCAAGCTGCTATTCTGCTCACAACCTCTCCGCTATGAGGACAACAAAAACCTCGCGGCGGAGAGGGTTCAGATGGCTCGGGGGCAGATCAAATCTCTCTCGGGCATGCTCTAATCCTCCCGTGTAGTTGCCGACATCAATGCTCACTTACACGCTCCTCGCCGGGCTGCTGTTCGGTCTCTATTTCACGCTGGTGGGCCTCGGGCTCAACCTGGTGTTCGGTGTCATGCGCATCGTCAATCTTGCGCATGGTGACTTTTTGATGCTGGGAGCCTTTCTCGCGTTCTGGATGTTCACGCTTTACGATCTCAATCCGGTTCTTTCGGTGCCGCTCGCGTTTCTCGTCTTTGTGGTCGTGGGCCTTCCGCTTTACTACGCCCTGGTTCCGCGGCTGCTTGCGGCCAAGGATCCGGAGATGCTGTCGTTCATTCTGTTTTTCGGGTTCTCCCAGGTGATCGAATCTATCGCGACGATTGCGTTCGGAACGAGCGAGCGTTCCATTCCCGGCGGAGAGCTCGGAAATGCAATCTCCGCCGTTGTCAGTCGGATTGTCGGGCACGAAATCGACAGCGGTCCGATTGAAATCTTGGGGCAAACCTTTCCAGCGGCGTGGGTTGCAAGCGGCATTGCCAGCGCGCTCGCCGTGTTGTTTGTTTACGTCTATCTGTATCGCACGCGGCTTGGATATTTAACGCGTGCGGTGATGGTGCATCGCGAGGAGGCAATCGCGACCGGCATTGACGTTCATCGCGTGTCCGCGATCGCTTTCGGAATTGGTCTCGGTCTTGCGGCAGTCGCAGGCATTTTCGCACCCTTTATGCTCGGCAGCATCACGCCTGCGATGGGCGTCGATGTGACCGTTACATCCTTTACGATTATCGTCATCGGCTCGCTTGGAAATCCGCTGGGTACGGTCCTTGGCGGTCTTCTCTATGGCGTCTCCTACATGTTCATGCAGAGCTATTACAGCTCGTGGGCTAATCTTCTGCCTTATCTGCTGCTGATCAGCGTGTTGCTGGTGCGGCCGAGCGGGCTTTTGGGACGGCAGGTGCGCCGTGCCTAAAATGTTGCGCCACATTCTTTTTATCTTGCTGCCGGTCATTGTCGCATTTGCGGTATTGCCGGGCGTCTACAGCAACCACCTTCTGCTGTTCAATTTCATCGTGTTCATGACGCTCGCGCAGGGCGTCAACATCATCTACGGCTTCACCGGTTACCTGCCGTTCGGCTACGTGGGGTTCTTCGGCGCCGGTGCTTATGGCTTTTCGCTGATGGTGATGCATCTGCAGGCGCCACCGCTCCTGGCCCTTGCTGTGGGCGCGGTCGCGGCGCTGGTGCTCGCGCTCTTGCTGACGCCGCTGTTTCGGCTCTCCGGCGCATATTTCTCAATCGCGAATTTGGCGGCGGCCCTTGCCGTTTTGCAGGTTGTGTCGAACCCCAATCTCGAAAGCATCACCAAAGGGCCTTACGGCATCAGCCTCAGTGGTGTTTTCAATCCGACTTTCGCCTATGCGGTCGCGTTGACGATTCTCGCCGGTACCTTGCTGCTGGTAATTTATCTGCGGAATTCTCGTTTCGGCATGGCGCTGCAGGCGATCCGGGAAGATGTCATCAGCGCCAGCATGGCCGGCATTAATGTGGTCCGCGAGCGCATCATTGCCTGGCTGCTCAGCGCGCTGGTCGCAGGCCTCAGCGGCGGTGTGTTTGCCTGGTATGTTTCCGTGTTTTATCCGGAAACGGTGTTCAGCGGCGAATTCACCGTCTTTGCCATTGTTTTCGCGCTGTTCGGAGGAACGGCAACAATCACCGGTCCCATTTTAGGTGTCGTCATTCTTTATGGGATCTACAATGCGGTTGGCATTTCCACGCCGCAATATTTCCAGTTGATCTATGGCGTGCTGATCATGGGCCTTGTGCTGTTCCTGCCCAATGGACTTGTTTCGCTGCTGCGCCGATGGGGGATCAATGTCCCCTGAGCACCAGCCGTTTTTGAAAATCGAAGGTCTCGTCAAGCGCTTCGGCGGCTTTCGAGCGCTTGATGGTCTCAACTTCGATCTCAAACCCGGAGAGATCTTAGGGTTGGTCGGCCCGAACGGATCGGGCAAGACGACCTGCATCAACGTCATCTCCGGCATTTATAAGCCGGATGCCGGTGAGGTTTATTTGGAGGGCCAGCCGATTGGTGGGCTCGCTTCCCACCAACTGGTGCACCGCGGCATCAATCGAACCTTCCAGATCCCGAAGCCATTTCTGACGCTGACGGCGCGGGAAAATGTGGAGGTTGCGATTGCCTATGGTCGCAACACATCAAGCCCTGTTGACGCGTATGAACTGCTTGAAACGCTTGATCTCGGTGCGTTTGCCGATCGTCCTGCGGTGGAATTGAACAGCGCGCAGCAGAAGATGCTTGATCTTGCCCGCGCATTGGCAACGGGTCCGCGGCTTCTGCTTGTTGACGAACTGGCTGCCGGTCTTAATCCCGCGGAGCTTGAGCGCGTGGCCGATAAGCTCAAGGGATTTGCCCGCTCAGGCATTGCTCTTCTGGTCGTCGAGCATCTGATGGGCTTTATCGATCAAATTACCGACCGCGTGATCGTCATGAATGCCGGCAAGGAGTTGTTCGAGGGTGTTCTGGCTGATGCAGTCAGAGACCGCCAAGTGATCGAAGTTTTCCTCGGAGGTGAGGATGCAGCCTGATCCTCGCACAGAAACCTTGCTGCAAGTGACGGGCCTGGAAACCGGTTACGGCCGGGTGCAGGTCTTGTGGGGCGTCGATCTCAACGTGCGCGAACATGAGAGCGTGGTTTTGCTTGGGGCTAATGGCGCGGGCAAAACCACATTGCTCAAAGCGCTGATGGGGCTGATCGATGCCTGGCGCGGCCAGATCGATTATGCTGGGGCAGACGTTACGCGCCTGCGGACCGATCACCGGGTGCGTCGCGGTATTGTCTACATGTCCGAGACGTCAGGCTTTCCCGGGCTGACGATTGAAGAAAACATTCTAATCGGTGGGCAGTTTCTTCCCAAAAGCCAAATCCAATCGCGGGTCGATGAGCTCTATGGGGTGTTCCCCATTTTGGCGGAGCGCCGCCGTGCGCTCGCCAGCAGCTTGTCCGGCGGCCAACGCAAGATGCTCGGTATTGCCAAGGCGCTCGCCG
>DATAIA010000697.1:0-2959 GCA_036262895.1 Xanthobacteraceae bacterium | reverse complement strand
CAACAAATTGCCAGGGGTGCCACAGATGAGAAAAGCGATTGCAACCCTGGCGCGTAACTGGAAGTCAGGCTGCCAGCCTGACTTGGCTGACACGCTGCCAGCGTGTCGAAGATCGATAACAGCGTTAGGACGAGCTGGCAGCCCGCCCGCCGAGATAGGCTGGCAGCCTATCCTCCGAAGTTAATCATGAAACGCGTTTTCCATCATCCACCTGAGCAATCCAACGGCACAAAATATTGGCGCAGCATCGGCGAGCTGAAGGACACGCCGGAATTTCGGGAGTGGTTGGAACACGAATTTCCCGAGGGCACGGCGGAGCTGACCGGCGACGAATGGTCGCGGCGGGATTTTGTGAAACTGATGGGCGCATCCATGGCCCTGGCAGGAGTTGGCCTAACGAGTTGTCGTCGTCCCGAATTGCATCTCGTCCCTTTCACGAAGAACGTGGAGTGGACGATTCCCGGCAAATTCTTGTATTACGCTACTGCGATGCCGCGGCGGAATGGCGGCATTCCGCTGATTGCGACGACGGTTGACGGCCGGCCGATCAAGCTCGAAGGAAATCCGCTGCACCCCGCGAGCGGCGGCACTACCGACACGTTTGTCCAGGCGTCAATTCTCGATCTTTACGATCCCACCCGCTCGAAACGCTTTGTCCAGAAAGGGAAGGCGAGTACGCGCGAAGAATTTGAGAAGTTTCTCGGAGAATTTGGCAAAAACATTTTGAACGACCAGGGCAGTGGCCTTGCGTTTCTGGTCGAGGAGTCGAATTCGCCGACGCGAGAGCGGCTTCGCACAGAATTAGAAAAGAAATTCCCGGGAATGCGGTGGTGTATTTACGAGCCGCGCCTTGGTCAGGATGCAAACATGGCAATGCAAACAGCTTTCGGCCCGAACGCGCGAGTGTTGCCGAAGTTGGATCGCGCCGATGTGATTCTTGCGCTGGATAGCGACTTCCTCGATTGCGGTCAGGGCGATCTCGAAACAGTGCGCGGTTTCACTTCGCGCCGGCGCGTGAACGCGTCGAAAGACAGCATGAACCGGCTGTATGTGGTCGAACATCGCTTCACCTTGACAGGTGCGATGGCCGATCATCGGTTGCGTTGTCCAACCAGTCAGATTCCCGCATTCGCGCGAGCACTCGCGGCGAAAATTCAGGCGGGAACGAATGACGCCAGCCTGGGCTCTTTGCTGGGAAATTTTCAACCCGGCTCTGACACGTTCGACCAGCAGTGGATTGATGGGCTTGTCGCTGATTTAATGGCAAAACCGGGAGCCAGCCTGGTGCTCGCCGGCCCGACACAGCCGGTTGCTGTGCAAATGCTGGTTTATGCAATCAACGCTGCGCTGAAAAATGTCGGCCAAACACTCGTTGTGCGTCAGATTCCGCGCAATCCGAAAACAATCGAGATCGCCCAGCTCGCAACCGATATAAACGAGGGACGCGTCAAACAATTGTTCATTTTCGGCGGTGACCCGGTCTATAACGCGCCGCGCGGGTTGGTAGAAGATTTACAAACAAAGGCGCCTCTCGATTGGGCAGAGTTGCAAAAGAAAGTCCCAAACATTGTTCGGCTTGGTTATCACGAGGACGCTACATCCGCGCTGAGCCACTGGCACATTCCGCTTTCACATTATTTGGAATCGTGGGGCGACGCGCTCACAGCGGGCGGAGATTATTTGTCGATGCAACCGATGATCCTGCCGCTTTTTGGTGGCCTCAGTGAAATCGAGTTGATCAACATGTTACTTGGCGGCCCGAAACTGCAGGGTCCGGAGCTGATACAGGAAACGTTTCGCCTAACGAATCCGCCTGGCGATTTTCAAACAGTTTGGTCGCGTTTTTTGCATGACGGTTTTGCTGCGCACGTTCAAAGCGCGGATCAGCAAGCGGCATTCAACTCTGGCGCAGCCGCAACTCTGCCGGGCGATTCCGCATCGGTTATGGCAGCTCCCACACCGGAGTCGCCTGAGATTGTTTTGACCGGCAGCTACGGCATGGACGACGGCCGTTATGCAAACAACGGCTGGCTGCAGGAACTGCCTGACCCAGTCACGAAGCTGAGCTGGGACAACGCGGCGTTGATTAGCCCTGAATATGCAAAACGGCTGGGCGTCGAGACGGGCGATTTATTGCAGATTGCAATCAACGAAAAGAACTCGACCGGCACGCCTACGAAGCGAGAGCTTGTCATCGCAGCGCTGGTGTCTCCCGGTCACGCCGACAATTCTGTGACAGTTACGCTCGGTTGGGCGCGCAAGATGCCGCAGTTTGTCGAGCTTCCGTACGCCGGCGGCAATTTGAAGGAAAAGCCGAGTCTTAACGAGCAAGCGGGGTTTAACGGCTATTTCTTGCGAACAGCAGCGAATCCCCATGTTGCCGTTGCTGGCGCGAAGGGCATTGACACAATTCAAGTAACCAAAGTCGGGCGCACTTATCCGTTCTCGATCACCCAGGAACATTTCAGCATCGAAGGCCGCGGTCTAATTCGCGAAGGAACGCTGGAGGGGTATCGAAAAAACAACGAGTTCGCGAAAGAGATTCCGGGCGCAGAAGATTTGCCGAATCCGCCGCCGAGTCTCTATCGCCATCCACCGTTGGACGCGCCGCAGCAGTGGGGAATGAGCATCGACTTGAATGTGTGCACAGGCTGCAATGCGTGCGTGATTGCCTGCCAGGCAGAAAACAACATTCCGGTTGTCGGAAAACTACAAGTCGCGCATGGCCGCATCATGCACTGGCTGCGTATTGATCGATATTACGCGAGTCGCGACGCGTTCAATCAAGACAACGGAAACTGGCCGGAGCATCCCGAGATGGTGTTCCAACCAATGCCTTGCCAGCATTGCGAGAATGCGCCGTGCGAAACTGTCTGCCCGGTCAATGCGACCGTCCACAGCGAGGACGGCCTGAATGTAATGGCTTACAACCGCTGCGTCGGCACGCGATTTTGTTCAA
>DATAIA010000696.1:0-7115 GCA_036262895.1 Xanthobacteraceae bacterium | reverse complement strand
TAAACGGGGAGAGGGAAAAAGTGCATGTTCCTCGCGCGACTAAACTCTTCCGCGGTCGTAGGTCGGTTTGATGCCGCTGCCGTAAAGTTTCAACGCGCCCTGCTCACCAACTGCATTGGGCCGTTGGAAGATCCAATTCTGCCAGGCAGTCAGGCGGCCGAAGATTTTGGTTTCCATGGTTTCCGGGCCGGCAAAGCGCAGGTTTGCCTCCATGCCGGTCAAGGCGTCGGGCGAGAAGCTGGTTCGCTCCTCAATCATCACCCGCAATTCATCTTCCCAATCAAAATCTTCAAATGCCGCCGTGACGAGACCCAGGGCGTCCGCCGCTTCACCTTCGAGCGCGGTACCGATCTTTTCTTTTGCCCGAGGAATGCTGGCAGGCTCGCCCAGGAATCGTGTCTCAAGCCGCGTCAGCCCGTTACCCATCGGGTAGGGGCCGAAATTGGCATCGCCGAGCACGAGCGCGGCCGGCGGCCGATTGTCGCCCTCCCGCGTGCCGATCAACATCATCGAGCGATCGGCCGCAAAGGCCAGTTCGGCCAGCGTACCGGCAAAGCAAGAGCCCGGCTCAATCAGTGCGATCAGGCTGCGTGCGGTCACATCCACGCGCTTCAACACGCGCTTTACGTAATGGCTGATTTCACGCATCAGCCAGTCATTGCCGTGACGCATAAGGAATGCGTCGTGATCAAGCACCGCTTGGGTATTCCCTTCGGTGCGGAGCACCAGCAGCCCGATTGTCCCTTCATTGAAACGCAAATGCAGCAGCGCGTCTTCAAGTTCGCGCGCCATGGCAAGCGGCCAGAAAGTGTCGCCAAGCTTGTGCGCGTCATCAACCGAAGCAGGAACGGATGTCGCAGGTCCCCGGACAGTAATCGTCGCAAAGCCCCGGCCGCGTTCAAATTCGACGCGGACGTGCTGATAATCGATCGCGTTGTCATTGATGGTGCGATTGATCGGCGTCAACGCAATGCCCGCTGCGCCGGCAGGCCGATCGGAGCGCGCAGCAAGTTCGCGCGCCCGCGATTTCACGGCATCGTCCCATTTTGACTTGGCGACGGTTTCATCAACCAAACGCCAATCGACCGCTTTCTGGCCACGCACGCCTTCTTCGATCGAACAAAAAACATCGGCGAGATCGCGACGCACTTTGCGCTTATCGGTAACGCGCGTCAGCCCGCCTGTGCCGGGCAGCACCGCAAGCAGCGGTGTTTCCGGCAGCGCGACCGCCGCGCGGCGATCGTCCACCAGCATGATGTGGTCGGCCGTCAGCGCCAACTCGTACCCGCCGCCCGCGGCGGTGCCGTTGATGGCACAGAGATAGGTTTGTTTGGAATGCTCGGAGGCATCCTCGATTGCAAGGCGCGTTTCGTTGGTGAACTTACAGAAGTTCACCTTATGGGCATGGCTCGCCTTGCCGAGCATGCGAATATTCGCGCCGGCGCAGAACACATTGTCCTTGCCCGATTTGATGACGACCGCGCGCACTTCGGGATGCTCGAAGCGCAACCGCTGCACCGCGTCATTGAGCTCGATATCAACGGCAAGATCATAGGAATTGAGCTTGAGTTCATAGTCACCGTTGAGACCGCCGGCTGGATCAACGTCCATAATCAAATATGCGACCTCGCCGTCGGTTTCGATCCGCCAATGGCGATAGCGTGCAGGCTCGGTGCGGAAATCAATCGTCATCTTGGCCTCGGAGGGGGGCGGACTGGGTCCGCGGATTATCCTGCATTTTAGTTCTCTTTCACGCAGCGCGGCAAGCGCATCATGCATTAAATTGCATATATTTCACATTAAATATATGTGAAATATATGCGCCCTTTCAGACCGGTATCAATCCTTCATGCAGCGCGAGCACGCGGTGAACGAAAGCGCTGATCGCATCAACGGTAGCCACCGGCTGATCGACCTGCGGGGCGTGCTTGCAACGGTCGAGGATCAACGTTTCAACCGGGCAATAGGCCTCATCCTCGGCAAGCTTCACCTGGGCCAATGTGCCGTATTCGTCTTCTCGGCCCTGAATGATCAGCGTGGGCACGCGGACATGGGCCACGGAATCATCGATGCGCCAGGCGCGGAAATCCGGATTGAGCCACACGTCATTCCAGCCACGGAAGGCGCCATCGACATCATCGTGATATTTGGCAAGGCGGTCGCGGAGCACGCCTTGCTCGAATACCGTTTTCACGGCAGCGATCGAACGGATCGAGATGTCTTCGACGAAAAAATGCGGCGCCATCAGAACGAGGCCGTGAATGCGAAAGTCCTGCGCGCCGCCCGCATAGATCGTTGCAATTGATGCGCCATCGCTATGGCCGATCAGAATCGCGTTGCGGATATGCGCTTGATCTAGCACGGCGGGAAGAACTTCAAGCGCCTCCTGGTGCATGTAGCTTACGGGGCGCGGCAACGGAGCCGGATCGGACTTGCCGTAACCGAAGCGCGAATAGGTGAGCACGCCGTAACCCGTGCGCTCGGCGAGTATCCGCGGAAACTCCTTCCACATCGCAACGGAGCCCAGCCCCTCGTGAAGCAGCACCAAAGTCGGGGCCTGATCCGGAGCCGGGCCGTGCCACGCGGCCTCAATGCGACGACGATTGATGGTGAAACTGAGGGCACTCATGAGACATCCACTTCACGCTTATTCGCCGAGACCAGCGAGGGTAAGAAAAACACTCAATGTTTCGCTTCATCCTCGCGGAGCTTGAAACGCTGGATTTTTCCGGTTGCGGTTTTCGGCAATTCGCTCTTCACTTCGATCCAGCGCGGATACTTCCAAACACCGGCACGCGCTTTGACGTGTTCCTTCAACGTCTCAAACAAACCTGCATCCGGCGCCACGCCATTTTTCAAGACGATATACGCCTTCGGCTTGACCAGGCCTTCCTCATCCTCGTGAGCAACGACGGCTGCTTCAAGCACGGCATCGTGCGACACAAGGGCTGCTTCGACTTCAAACGGAGAAACCCAGATGCCGCTGACCTTGAACATGTCGTCGGTGCGGCCGCAATACGTGTAATAGCCGTCCGGATCGCAAATGTATTTGTCGCCGGTATAGGTCCAATCGCCGGCGAATGTACGCCGGGTCTTGGCGCGCTGGTTCCAATACCCATCCGCCGCTGTCGAACCGCGGATGACAAGCTCGCCCATTTCGCCAGCCGGCAAATCGCGGCCATCTTCACCGACAATCTTGGCGTCGTAACCGGGGACCGGTTTGCCGGACGTGCCGTAGCGCACATCGCCGGGCCGATTGCTCAGAAAAATGTGCAGCATCTCGGTCGAGCCGATGCCATCGAGAACGTCGAGGCCAACAATATCGCGCCAACGCTCGCCGACATGCGGCGGCAAGGCTTCACCGGCCGAGATACAAAGCCGCAAGCGGTTAGAGCCCGCGCCACGGCCAATGTCTTGTTGCGCGAGCATTGCCGCATAGAGCGTCGGCACCCCAAAGAAAATACTGGGTTGATGCCGTCGTAGCATCTCGAAAACCTTATCCGGCGCCGGCCGATCGGGCAGCAGCACCGCCGATGCGCCAACCGACATCGGGAAGGTCATGGCATTGCCAAGACCATAGGCGAAGAACAGCTTTGCGGCGGAATAAACGACATCATCCTCGCGGAAGCCGAGAACCTCGTGCGCGTAAAACTGCGCGGTTTCGATCAGACTGGTGTGGATGTGCCGCACACCTTTGGACTCGCCCGTCGATCCCGACGAATAGAGCCAGAACGCCACTTCGTCCGACAGAGTGGGGGCCGACCACAAACTCGCATCGGCGCCCTGCACCAGCACATCTTCAAGCCGGTGCGTGGGCAACGATCCGACCTTGAGAGCTGCACCGGGCTCCGCACCGGCTACGATGACGCTCCGCAGAAAATTCAGCCGCGGAAGGATCGGCTCGATGATTTTGATCAGGGCCGGCGCAATCAAAACCGTCTCGGCGCGGCTATCCTGGAGGATGTAGGCGTATTGGTCCGCCGTGAGCAGCGTATTGAGCGGGATGGGGATGATGCCGGCGCGGATCGCCCCCCAGAAGGCGATCGGATAATCCACCGTATCGAGCAGCAGCAGTGCGACCCGGCTTTCCTGGCGCAGCCCGAGCTTCAAAAGCCCGCGACCAAACCGGCACGTCGCGTCCTGGAGCTCCCTGTAGGTCAGCGTGCGGGTCGTATCGGTGAACGCTATTTTTTCACCGAGCCCGCGCGCGACATTACAATCCACAAAATCCGCGACAGCATTATAAGGGCGACGTTGCGAAGAATCGGACGACATGAGCCTCCCCTGGATCAACGCATTGCATGTCCGTGAGAGGCGGCACTCACCGGCTACTCTTTTCTTGAACGCCACCAGCGCCAATAAACTTGCGCACCGACGCATGCGCTCAAGGGACGGACCTGCGAAATTTCCTTCCCAGCATTTGTTTTTCAGCAGAGTTGGGTGCTCTGCCTTTAGGCCTATTCTGTAAGAGGTTATGCATTATATTGCAATCTGCCTATTTGAAGCTGCTGAGGCGAGCCAATAGTTTCGGGCCACCGGCCCGCTCAAGGTGATCCGGCCAGCGGAGACGTTAATGGATCGATCGCGCGATATCTCTCCAGCCAAGGACCTCGATTCATTCCTCGCCGCGCTTGGCGAGCGCGTGCGGATGATGCGTGCCCGGCGCGGCATGTCGCGCAAGGCGCTTGCCAAACATTCCGACGTTTCCGAACGCTACCTTGCCCAGCTCGAAGCCGGTAAGGGCAACTGCTCGATCGTGTTGCTGCGTCGCATTGCAAGCGCGATGAGCGTGCCGTTGGCGGGGCTGGTTGATGAACGTCCCGAGCGTTCGATCGAACACCTGCTGCTTGCTCAATTCCTCGATCGCCTCTCGACCTCCGACCTCGCCGAGGCGCGCGAAACGCTGCTCTCTCGATTTGGCGGCCCGTCAAGCGAGACCAGGCAAAGCCGCATTGCATTGATCGGATTGCGCGGCAGCGGCAAATCGACCATCGGGCAAATGCTCAGCGCGGAACTTGGCCTGCCCTTCATCGAACTCGATCGGGTGATCGAACAGCAGAGCGGGATGGCTCTCGCCGAAATATTCGAGATGTTCGGGCAGGAAACATTTCGCAGAATGGAACGTGCGGCGCTTGAGACAAGCTTGCAGGCGAACCCTCGTTTCGTACTCGCTACGGGCGGAAGCCTCGTTACCGAGCCCGGCACATTCGAATTGCTGCTGACCTCATGCCTGACCGTGTGGCTGCGCGCGCGTCCGAACGAACATATGAACCGCGTGATCGACCAGGGCGACTTGCGACCCATGGCTGACAATGCGCGCGCTATGGATGATCTCGTCTCGATCCTCTCAAGCCGCGAACCGCTTTATGCAAAAGCCGATCTCACAGTCGACACGACGGGCAAGTCGCCGCAGCAAAGTGTCGGCGATTTGGTTGGTTTGTTGGGGCGCGCGTCGGATGGCGGGCGGAAGTCCTTCTCCGCCTTTTAGGGGGAGAAGGATTTAGGATGAGGTGGGCGGGCGATGCATTGACCTCGGGACAAGAAAGCCCCACCTCACCCCAACCCTCTCCGCCCAAATGGGGCGCAGAGGGAGTCTTCTCACACACCCAAATACTGATGCTGAATATCGGGCGCGGCGGCCAACGCGGCCGACGAGCCGCTCCAAACAACACGCCCTTTCTCGATGAGATAATGCCGGTCCGCAATTTTCGTGAGCGCATCGACGTTCTTGTCGATCACGAGAATCGACTGGCCTGCCGCCTTCAGCCGCTCAAGACAATTCCAGATTTCCGCGCGGATGAGCGGTGCCAATCCTTCGGTGGCCTCGTCGAGAATGATGAGCAGCGGATTGGTCATCAGCGCGCGGCCAATCGCCAGCATTTGCTGTTCGCCCCCGGACAATTGATTACCCATATTACGGGCGCGCTCTTCAAGCCGCGGGAATAACTCATAGACCTTGCGCAGCGTCCATGGCGCTGGGCTGGCGCTGCGGTTTGCCGCCGTCGCCACCAAATTCTCATACACCGTGAGATTGGGAAAAATCTGGCGACCTTCCGGCACCAGCCCCAGACCAAACTTCGCCACGCGGTAGGCAGGCAGGCCGCCAATGTTTCGACCGGCGAACCGGATCGATCCGCTCGACGCCGGTGTCAGTCCCATGATCGAGCGCACGGTCGTGGTTTTGCCCATGCCGTTGCGACCCATCAGGGTCACCATTTCCCCCGCCGCGATGGCCAGCGAAATACCGAATAGAATTTGGCTCAGGCCGTAATAGGTCTGGATATTCTCGACTTCGAGAAGCTTCGTATCAGACATGGCTTTAGAGCGCGATGAGAAAAGGTTGAATCATTATCGCGCTCTACCCTTTTGTTTGAGCATGATCTTTATCCGCAAGTCGGATGTTTCCGACTTACGGCGCTCATAACCGCGGAAATCGGGAACACCCGAAGTCCGCATAAACCGGGCTCCACTTTTTCGGATCATGCTCTAGTGCCCTAAAGCTTCTTCGCCGAGATAAGCGCGACGCACCTCGGCGTCGGCACGGATCATATCCGGCGAACCCGATGCAATGACGCGACCGTAAACCAGAACCGTAATGCGATCGGCAAGCGCGAACACCGCTTCCATATCGTGTTCGATCAAAAGGATGGTCACCTCGCGTTTGAGCTCGCGCAAGATTCCAACCATGCGGCTTGATTCTTCGGGTCCCATGCCGGCCATCGGTTCATCAAGCAGCAGCATCTTGGGGTTCGTCGCAAGAGCCATGGCAATTTCAAGCTGACGATGTTCGCCATGACTGAGCTTGGACGCCGGCCAGTCAGCACGATGCTCGAGACCGATGCGCGTCAGGGCGGCGCGCGCCGGAACGCGCAAATCTGCTTCTTCGCGCGCATTGCGCCAGAACCGGAATGAATGACCGGCGTGAGCCTGAACCGCGAGCGCGACATTGTCGAGCACGCTGAAATTCATGAATATGGACGTAATTTGGAACGAGCGCGCAAGCCCGATGGCACTGCGGCGATAGACGGGCAGCCTCGTGACATCATCACCGGCAAACCGGATCGAACCGGAATTTGATGAAAGCTCACCACTGAGCTGGCCGATCAAGGTTGTTT
>DATAIA010000695.1:0-2293 GCA_036262895.1 Xanthobacteraceae bacterium | reverse complement strand
CACGGCATCGTATCCGGCGCGCTGTTTCTCTGCGTCGGCGTTATTTACGATCGCATGCATACCCGAGAGATTGCAGCCTACGGCGGCTTGGTCGAGCGCATGCCACTTTATGCCGTGGCATTCATGGTTTTCACGCTCGCCAATGTCGGAATGCCCGGTACATCGGGATTTGTCGGCGAGTTCCTCAGCCTGCTCGGAACGTTCAAGACCAACCTTGTTGTTGCGACCTTCGCGACGTTGGGCGTCATTCTATCTGCGGGCTATGCTTTGTGGCTCTATCGCAAGATCGTCTTCGGCCAACTCGTCAAGCCAAGCTTGGCGAAGATTGCCGATCTGAATTGGCGTGAAGTCTTGATCTTGACGCCGCTTGTGGTGCTGACGATCTGGTTTGGCGTGTTCCCCAAACCTGTACTCGACATGTCGTCGACCTCGGTCGCTGCTTTGCTTGACAACTATAACCGCTCGCTAAACCGCAAGCAGGCAGACGTGCAGCCGGCATCAATGCCTGTACCTGTGCAAGTCGAGTCCCTCGCGAAACATGCTTCAAGCCCGGCTCAATCGGCCGTGCTTGTAAAATGAACTGGTTGAGGTTCCGCCGATGAAATTGCTCGCTCTTTACTCAGCGCTGCTTCCCGTTCTGCCGGAGATTGCGCTGATCGTCGGCGCCATGGTTCTGCTGATGATTGGGGTTGTTCGCAGCCGCAATGTCGGAATGATCAATGCTCTCTCGATGCTGCTTCTTGTGGCTGCGGGCTTTATCATCGCCTGGCTGCCCGCGGGGAAGCTGATTGCATTTGGCGGGAGCATCGTCGTCGATGACTTTGCCCGGTTCTTGAAAATCCTCGCGTTGATCGGTTCGGCCGGCGCGATTGCTCTTTCAAGCAACTATTTTTCGGTCGCTCGGGAAGAGCGGTTCGAGTACCCGATCCTGATTTTGCTCTCGACCGCGGGAATGCTGCTGCTGATCTCGGCATCCGATTTGATTGCGCTTTATCTCGGTTTCGAGCTGATGAGCCTTGCGCTCTACGTGTTGGCGGCTATCGAGCGGGACTCGGCGCGTGCCACCGAAGCCGGCCTCAAGTACTTCGTTCTCGGCGCGCTGTCGTCCGGCATGCTGCTCTATGGTGCATCCCTGATCTACGGCTTCACCGGTACGGTCAGTTTCGCCGGGATTGCAAGCGAGGCGGCGCACGGCGGGATTGGCCTGATCTTCGGTCTCGTGTTTTTGTTTGCCGGTCTTTGTTTCAAGGTATCGGCCGTGCCGTTCCATATGTGGACGCCCGATGTCTATGAAGGCGCACCTACGCCGGTGACGGCATTCTTTGCCGCAGCTCCGAAAGTGGCCGCGATTGCTATTTTCGTGCGTGTATCGGTGAGCGCATTTCCGGCGATTACAGTGCAGTGGCAGCAAATCGTCGTCTTTGTTGCGATTGCTTCGATGGTGCTCGGTTCCTTCGCTGCGATCGGACAGCGCAATATCAAGCGCCTGATGGCGTATTCCTCGATCGGCAATATGGGATTTGCTCTGGTCGGGCTTGCGGCCGGAACGCCGGAAGGCGTTCAGGGCGTCATTGTCTACATGGCAATCTATGTGGTGATGACGGTCGGCTCGTTTGCTTGCATTCTGGCGATGAACCGCAAGCACACCCTTGTTGAGGATATCAGCGACTTGGCAGGCCTTGGCCGCACGCATCCGGCACTCGCCTTTTTCTTCGCCATGCTGCTGTTTTCATTGGCGGGGGTACCGCCGCTCGCCGGCTTCTTCGGAAAGTTCTATGTCTTCCTCGCTGCCATCAAAGCCGGCCTCTACGTTCTTGCCGTGATCGGCGTTTTGGCGAGCGTGGTTGGCGCTTATTATTATCTCACCATCGTCAAGGTGATGTATTTCGACGAACCGGCTCCGTCATTTGATCCGATGCCGGTCTCGTTAAGGGCGGTACTTGGAATTTCCGGATTGTTCGTCCTGTTGTTCTTCATCCGCCCGCAACTTCTGGCTGATGTTGCGGCAACGGCCGCAAAATCATTGTTCTGATCGATGTACCTTGACGCCCTCGCCGTTGCTTCGGGGGCGCGGCTCATCGTTCGCGAAACTCTCAGCTCGACCAATACGGAAGCCCTCAGTTTGGTGCGTGCCGGTGAGCGCGGGCCGTTATGGGTCGTGGCACACCGCCAGACATCCGGTCGCGGCCGCAGGGGGCGCACTTGGGTTTCAGAGCCAGGAAATCTTTATGCGACGCTGCTGTTAACCGATCCGTCACCGGCGAAATTTGCGCCGCAAATGGCGTTTGTGGCG
>DATAIA010000694.1:0-3651 GCA_036262895.1 Xanthobacteraceae bacterium | reverse complement strand
AGGGGTTTCATGGTGTCAATACCCCGTCGGGTTTATCCAAATTGAGCCCTCGTGTTTGTGTTCGCATCAAGCTATGAAGGGTGCAGTGCTATAGTTTGGTCCGGTTTGAGCATGTCGAGTATCGCCGAAAAGCGTCACGCGTTCCGCCGTCTCCACGAAACTGGATGTTTCGTCATCCCCAATCCCTGGGATGTAGGAAGCGCGCATTTTCTACAGCATCTCGGGTTTCCGGCGCTTGCCTCCACGAGCTCTGGATTTGCCTATTCCCGCGCTCGTCCTGATGGCGGTCTGCCCCTGAACACCGTGCTGGCGCACCTGCATGAACTCGTGGCCATGACCGATGTGCCGATCAACGCAGATTTCGAGGGTGGCTTTGCGCGCGATCCGAGCGGGGTCACCGAAAATGTGGTGCGCTGCGTCGAGACCGGTGTTGCGGGGCTATCGATTGAGGACGCCAGCGGCGACAAGTCAGATCCGCTCTATGATTTCGATCTCTGCGTTGAGCGCATCCGCGCGGCCCGTCAAGCAATCGATGCCGAGGGTGGGCAAGTGCTGCTCACGGGACGGTCGGAAGGCTTTCTGGTAGGATGCCCCGATCTCGATGAGACGATCCGCCGTCTGCAAGCCTATTCGGCTGCGGGAGCCGATTGTCTTTATGCGCCGGGGATCCGAACGCCCGAGCAAATCAGCGCAGTTGTGAACGCCGTTGCGCCGAAGCCGGTCAATCTGTTGATTGGCAGTGCAATCGGGCTCACAGTCGATCAGGTTGCGCGATTGGGCGTTCGGCGCATCAGCGTGGGTGGGGCGCTCGCGCGGGCGGCGTGGGGCGGATTTGCGCGTGCTGCACAGTTGATTGCAAGCGAGGGTCGGTTCGACGGATTGATCGACGCATTGCCGGGGGCTGAGCTCAACGATTTGTTTGCCGATAACAAACATCGACATCAGGAATAAACCTGTTCCAGCGTTCGGCATGAGTGCCGAGGCTCGACTTTGTTTTCTTATGTGGGAGGGAATACGAGATGGCCGGACGATTGAAGGGCAAGGTCGCCCTTGTAACCGCAGCAGGGCAGGGCATTGGACGCGCCATTGCCGAAGCCTTCGTTGCGGAAGGCGCCAAGGTGATTGCAACCGATCTTGATGCAAAAAAACTAAAAGGCTTAAAGCGCGCGGTGTGCCTTCCGCTTGATGTGCGCTCGACGTCGGCCATTCAGGATTTTGCCAAAAAAATAACGAAGGAAGTCGGTACGGTCGAGGTGCTTGTTAATTGCGCCGGCTATGTGCACCACGGCACCGTGCTTGATTGTTCGGAAAAAGATTGGGATTTTTCGTTCGATCTGAACGTGAAATCGATGCATCGAACGATCGCGGCTTTCCTGCCGGGGATGCTCAAGAAAGGCAAAGGTTCGATCGTCAACATGTCGTCGGGGGTCTCATCGATCCGCGCGTTGCCCAACCGTTATGTTTATGCAGCAAGCAAGGCGGCGGTGATCGGGTTGACGAAGGCGGTTGCGGTTGATTTCATCAAAAAAGGCGTTCGCGCCAACGCAATTTGTCCCGGCACCATTCAGTCACCCTCGCTCGATGAACGTGTGGCTGCGCTTGCCAAGTCAACGGGGCAATCGCTTAAAGCGGCACGGCAGGCGTTTATCGATCGCCAGCCGATGGCGCGGCTCGGCACCGCAGAAGAAGTCGCGATGCTCGCGGTCTATCTTGCATCCGATGAGTCAAGCTATACGACGGGTCACGTGCATCTGGTCGATGGTGGTCTGGCGGTCTGATGCGCTGAAGGATGCGTGTCGGCAAACGAGTTTCGCAGTAGAAGGACAACGCGCGTGCATATTCTTGTGATCGGCGCCGCCGGAATGATCGGCCGCAAGCTTACCGAATGTCTGGTTGGAGATGGTGGCCTTAACGGAAAAGCGATCACCCGCCTGTCGCTGGCCGATATTGTCATGCCGCAAGCACCACAAGGCTTTAGCGGCAAGGTCGATACGGTCGCCTCCGATCTTTCGCTTCCCGGCGAAGCCGAGAAGGCAATTGCGCAACGCCCTGATGTGATCTTTCATCTGGCAGCGATTGTGTCGGGTGAAGCGGAAGCTGATTTCGACAAAGGCTATCGGATCAATCTCGACGGCACGCACGCCCTTCTCGAAGCGGTCCGCAAAACTGGCGACGGTTACAAGCCGAAGCTCATCTTCACGTCGTCAATTGCGGTATTTGGCGCGCCGTTCCCCCCGTCGATCCCGGATGAATTCCATCTCACGCCGCTGACGTCATATGGAACGCAGAAAGCAATCTGCGAATTGCTGCTCGCCGATTATGTGCGCCGGGGCATGCTTGAAGGAGTAGGCATTCGTTTGCCGACAATTTGTGTTCGGCCGGGCAAACCCAACAAGGCAGCGTCGGGATTCTTCTCAGGCATCATTCGCGAGCCGTTGGCTGGACAGGAAGCGGTTCTGCCGGTTTCTGAAACTGTGGTTCATACGCACGCCACGCCCAAGGCCGCGGTTGGATTTTTGATCCACGCAGCCGGTCTCAGTCGCGACCAACTCGGGCCGCGCGTTAATCTTTCGATGCCGGGCGTGTCCTGTTCTGTTGCCGAACAGATTGCATCGCTCAGGCGCATTGCCGGTGACAAGGTTGCCGCGCGGATTCGTCGCGAACCCGATCCCACCATCATGAAGATCGTCGAAGGCTGGCCGCAAAAGATCGAGGCGCGTCGGGCACTCTCGTTGGGGTTCCGGGCTGAAACCTCATTCGACGATATCGTGCGGACGCATATCGACGATGAGCTCGGCGGCAAATTCGTGGCGTGAACGGGGGTACGCAGTAAGTCGAACAGCTCGCAATGCGTTTTTCTGCGTCGCTCATTCCTGCAACGCTTGTCAAACGGTACAAGCGTTTCCTGGCGGATGTGATCTTGCCGTCGGGCGAGGAGGTCACGGTTCATGTCGCCAATCCGGGCGCGATGATCGGGCTTGCCGCAGCCGGATCGCGCGTGTGGCTCTCGAAGTCTGATAATCCCCACCGCAAGCTTCCCTATAGTTGGGAGCTTGTCGAAGTCGATCTCGGCGGTGGGCCGGAATTGGTTGGGGTCAATACGGCGCACCCCAATCCGCTGATTGCCGAGGCGATTGCGTCCGATGGCATTCCGGAAGTTGCCGGATATTCGTCGGTGCGCCGCGAGGTGAAGTACGGGGCCAATTCGCGGATCGATTTCCTGCTTGAAGATCCGCATCGGGATCGCTGTTACCTCGAAATCAAAAACGTTCACATGATGCGCCAGCCGGGGCTTGCTGAATTCCCGGATTCGGTGACCGCACGTGGCGCCAAGCATCTCGATGAACTGGCATTGATGGTGGGCGCGGGGGCCCGCGCGGTGATGCTGTTCCTGATCCAGATTGGATCGGCATCGCGCCTGACACTCGCACGCGATATCGACCCGGCTTACGGCCGGGCTTTCGATCGGGCCCGTGCTGCAGGCGTCGAAGCGCTTGCGTATCGCTGCCGGTTGACGGCCGAGGCGATTGAGGTGGTCGGTCCCGTGCCGATTGTGGGGTGATTTTTAATTCCCTCCCCCGCTTGCGGGGGAGGGTCGGCGCCGAGCAACGCGAGGCGGCGGGGTGGGGGCTTGTATCTTTCGAGACCAGA
>DATAIA010000693.1:0-2108 GCA_036262895.1 Xanthobacteraceae bacterium | reverse complement strand
TGAGGACGTCCGCCCTTTTTTGCAAAACGCGCTTCGCTAACAATTCGTTTCTGTCGCGGGCGAAAATCGCTCCCGAATATTGCACCCGAAGCTTTCTTGCCATTTCGGCAGACTGCCGCCCGATCGCACAACACGTCAAGCGCCAATATTGTATTCTGCGGGACTGATAAACATTAAGGGCAGTTGAGACAAAGGTCTCCTCACAGTAAGAACGTTGTTGTCCGTAGTGAGTGAACAACAAACGAGCAAACCATGAGAAGACCTAAGGACAAACTAATCGCAGGAATGGATCTGCACGGCAATAACGTAGTGATCGGTGTGATCAACCAGGACGGCCAGCGCGTAGCGCATCGAAAGGTGGACTGTGAGTTGAAGCAGGTGATGGAGTTTCTGCAGCCGCTGAAGTCGCAGCTGCAGTCAGCGGCCGTCGAATCGACGTTCAACTGGTATTGGCTGGTCGATGGTCTGCGTCAGGCTGGCTATCCGATCGACCTGGCCAATCCGGCCAAGATTGAGCAGTACAGCGGCATGAAGCACGCTGACGATCAGCATGACGCGTTTTTCCTGGCGGAGTTGCAGCGCTTGAACATTCTGCCCAAGGCGCACGTCTACGATCCGCAACTGCGGCCTGTGCGCGACTTACTGCGGCGGCGCACCAACCTGGTGCATCAACGCACGGCCTTGCTGCTGAGCTTTAAGAGTCTCTACGCGCGCACCCACGGGGAGAGCCTGGATCTGAGCGAGGCCAAGAAGATGGAGCCGAAAGAGGCGCCCAAGCTCTACGAACATCCGGCCAATCAACTGATCGCGCAGGTGCAAGCCGAGCACATGCAAGCTCTGGAAAAGAGCATCAGCCGGATCGAGAAAGGGGTTCTGGCTAGTGCGCGTGAAATCCCGCTCTACGAGAAGCTGCTCACCATTCCCGGAATCGGGCGGATCCTCGGGATGACGATCACGATGGAAGTGGGGGATATCGGCCGGTTCCAGACCGATGGAGATTTTGCCAGCTACTGCCGCTTGGTGGATGCGCGGCGGTTAAGCAACGGCAAGTGTAAAGGGGACAATAACCAGAAGTGCGGAAACAAGTACCTGGCCTGGGCGTTCGTGGAAGCGTCCAATTATGCGCGTCGCTTCGATGAGCATTGCCGGCGTTGGTACGATCGCAAAGCCGCCAAGACGAGCAAGGTGCTCGCGACCAAGGCGCTGGGGTGCAAGCTGGCCAAAGCGGCCTGGCACGTGATGGTCGGCAAGTGCGATTACGATCCGAAGCGGATGTTTCCGGAACTGGCGACCAAAGCGATGAAGATATCTTGAATTTCGGAGAGCAGCCGCCAGCCAGCGAAGGGGTTGGACAAAGAGCTCTTGGGACTGATTGGAAGCGGCTGCTCTCCTGATCGATTTAGATAAGTGGCAGCTGACAGACGGCTTTGCAGGCGATTCGACCGTGTCGCGAGTCAATAACGGGTTGGACCTTGGACACAGCCGCAAGGCTGGCTGGGGAACCATAGCTCTATGGCACTGAATGAACGCGGCCCGGCACTGAACGTTTTCTGGTCCTGCCTCAGGCGGGATGGGCGCAGGGGTTGGTGAACGCGCGCGCTTGCCAATGCGAGCACGCGTGGTAAAAGAACGGTTGACCAAAAGCCGAGCCGGAGGGAGTTGGGCCGGACCAAATCCGGTCCGCTCCTTTCGGTTCGAAAGTATGGTTTCTTCCGATCATCCTCCCCACACGGCGCTAGATCCAGATGGCTGACTGAGCGGATCGCCTCGATGAGCTTCGGCTCACGACAAGCATCCGAATCCGACAATGAAAACGCAGGTTCGATTTGGCCGGCGCAAAATCGAGCGACGAGCTGCGGCAAAACCGGTGATAAAAAAATCGGGGCGATAACGTTTTTTCTTGTTGACCAGGGCCCTAATGGCTGACCTCTTTGGCACTACAGACCTAGTGTTTTCCGGGGCTGACCTCTTTGAAGTCGAAGGGCGCTATCAATTAGACGCCTCAATTGGCGGCGCCTAACTCGCGCTCTAGCATCGCGACGAAGACCTCTAACCACCGCTGTTTCTGACGAGCGATCGACTCCGCGCTTTCCAACCGCTTTTCCAGG
>DATAIA010000692.1:0-3165 GCA_036262895.1 Xanthobacteraceae bacterium | reverse complement strand
TCGTCCGGATCGTCGTTCGCCGGCGGCGTCGGTGCCGCTGCCGCCAGCATCGAAGCCACACTTATGCCGGCCAGCACCATTGGCAGCCGTGCCCAGCCAAATCGCATTTTGGGAATCATTGCCCGCCCGCATTCCAAGTCGCGCCCAGAATGCGTTCGCTCTGTTGCGAAATTATGGCGGGTGGTGCGATCTTGCGCACTTCACGCGAACGCGAACGTCATGGCCGGGCACAGCGCGTCATCGCGCCAGGTGACCGGCCATCCACGCCTCCTTGGGGCTGGAGAAGGAAGACGTGGATGCCCGGACGCGCAAGAATGTAATTCGCGTGCCCGGGCATGACGATTGGAATCCACGGACGCGCGCTATCCCGCCATTCGCGGCAGGTGGATCGGATAGCCCACGGTTTGCTCGACGAGATCGAAGGTATCGACCAGCACGCGGAAGTTGGTCAGGCGGCCGGCCCTGAACTGGGCGAAGTGAGCGATGCGCAAGGAAATCGGCTTGTTCGAATCGAGCGCCGTCAACGAGTAGCGCATCATCGACGCGGCCGAATCCACGCCCAGCATGATCGATTCGCGGTCGAAGCGGTGCACGCGGAAATTATCGGCGATTTGCCTGATGACATCGATCACGGCCGCCCTGCCGCGGCGCGAGCCGAAGAACGGGTACATGTCGATCGGTCCATAGATCGCCCAATCGACATCCTCGTCGAGCAGGGCTTCGAGATCGGCGGGCTGGCGTTCATTGATCGCACGATGAAACGCGCGCGAAAAACGCCAGAGACTATGCTCTGTCATTTCCGGTTGGTCCTTGAAATATGGATTTTCAAAACGGCAATCACGCCCTAATGAGCGTCATCTTCGACGCCGGGCTGAAATGCCGTTCACTGTTGCAGCCTTAAATAGAGCAGGATGGCTGAAATACAATCATCGTTTTTGCATTGCACAATTGCGGCGATTCCGGCGCGTTTTCGATCACTTAACGGTCATGGCGGCGTACCGGCTCAAGCGCGGACGGTCGGAAATCGCGGTGTTTACGAATCGCAGGGTGATGCTGATTCGCAGCTGCCGGCCCAAAGGCGCGGAATGCGAGCACCCCCGCTATATCCTTCAAAACGTGTAGCTTTGAAGGGTTTTGACTTCGGCGGGGCCGATGCGGTTACTGGCGCCGGTTGTGCACGCCATACCGGGCAGAGCGGCGGCGCGATTCTCATCCGTTCGTGTTCTCGAGAACCAGCCTGGTGATGTGTCACGGCAAGCCGGACGAGGTTCAACGCTGCGCGGAAAATGAGCGGCGGGTTTGGCCTGCACCTCTGTTGTGCAGTTGCATCACCGACGCCTGCGTCGCGAATGACGAGGCCGGTAGTTAAGGGTTCGACCTCCGGCCGGTCAGGATCGCGCTGACGTCGCGTTCGACCAGTTGCTGCACCAGATCGAAAGTATCGATGACTTCCCTGATCTGGCACATCTTGCCGTCGCGCAGCGTGTAGAAGCCGGCAATGTCGAACTGCACCATGCGCTGATTGAGGCTCTTGCGAAAGAACACGCGCATATACGCGGCGACCTTGTCGCCCTCTGCGATCAGCAGAGGCACTTCGCAACGCAGTTCGGAATAGCGGGCGAGCACCGCCTTCCACATCTCGCGCAGTTCGGCCTTGCCGCGGCGGTGGCCGAGATGCGGCAGGATGTCGATCGGCGCGTTGGCGAGGAATTCGACGTCGTCGGTGCAGCGCTCCAGCGTCGTCTCGACGTCGCCGGAATACAGGGTATTGAGAAAATCCAGCACGAACTGACGATTCGATGCCTCGGTCATTCGCTCGCCCTGTCTGTTCAATCCCGCGCTTGCGGCTGGACCCATTGTGAACGGAACCGCCAAGCGATCAATCGGCAAATGGATTAAGAGTTTATGAAAGCATTCTGACATAGTTGTTTCGAGGAAGGTACAGGCCGCGACACCTTGCCTGTGGGCGGTCGAAATGATCGCCGATCCGAACCGGTTACCGTTCGCACGGATTACGGCCTGCCGAATTCCGCTTCAGGCACGGTCTTGCTGGTCGCGAGGTCGATCACGAATCTGGCATTCTTCTCGTGGCCGGGCGGGACATAGGCCTCGCCGGGGCCGGGTTCGCCGAAGATCTCCTTCGGGCGCGGGAAGCCCTTGGTGCATGCGGTCTGGATCGTGTCCTTGTCGGCATGGGCGATGTCGACGGCGACGGCATCGGGGCGCGGCCCGGGGGCGAGTTTGGCAAGGCCGAAATAGACGGAGCTTTCCTTGCACTCGACGACGTTGGCGCCGTGGGCGCCGATGGAATCTTCCGCGCGCACGAAATGGTTCAGCGACACGTCGATGCGTTTGGAGAAGTCCTGCGTGAACACCATCTCGGCGACGCCGGATTCGGGATGGCCCTGGCCGAGATGGCCGGTGATGCAGATCAGCCGGTCCTGCCTCCCATTCCGCGCAAGCACGATGCAATCATTGGCCTGGAAGGCGGGCTGATATGAAGCTGACGGCGCGGTCCTTCTGTTCGAAGATGACCGCGCCGCCGAAATTCGTGGCATGCGGCTCGCATCCGCTCTCGTAATTGACGATCAGAAGCGTGCTGCCGTCGGTGAGGAATTTGCCGCTATGCGGTCCGGCGTGAGCTTGACGTCGCACCGCTTGCCGCTGCGGTACCCCTTGGCCCGGCGGCAGGCCGATCCCTTGATGTCGGCGGCATCGCAGAACGTCGCGAGCAGCGGCCGGTCCGCGCCGGGCGCCTTTTCCCCGGCTTGCGCAACAGCCGCCGTTCCGCCGAGTGCCAGCAACATGATCGCGCCGATTGCCTTCACGAAGATCTCCGTTGCCGCCGCACTAAACCGGTTTTCCCGGCCGGCGACAATGCGCCGCCCCGGGCCCCGTGGAACGATCCCGCCGCAACCGGCGTTGGTCACTTCCGTTGATGACGGAGATGATGATGACCAAAACCATACCGCCCATCCCGGAAGACAACCAGAGCCACAAGGGCCCCGGCGGCGCGCCCCGCATTCCCATCGACACCACCAAGGGCCATCGCGACGACGAGAAGAACAACATCCGCGAGCAGGGCGATCACGGCAACATGACGCAGAACACAAGCAACCGGCGCTCGGGGTGAGGAAGGGCCTCATCCTCGATGTCGTTCCTGCG
>DATAIA010000691.1:0-3128 GCA_036262895.1 Xanthobacteraceae bacterium | reverse complement strand
ATAGGGAGCATGAGTGGGCCCGTTATTTAGCGATGCCGGCGGGAAGTCAAAATGAGGGCCAAAGTCCGTTGGCGCAGGGGGCATGAGCGCGGATCTCAATCTTTTCCGCTGCTTGACGGTCCGGCCCTTCGTGAGATGGGGGCGAGCACCCGCGTGGTGCTTAGCTGCATACACTGAGCTTCGCCTGGTGGCGTAAGCGCTGTCCGCGCCAGGGCAAGCGCAGATCTTTAGGCGGGCGGAGCAGATCTTTGTGCTCTTCTTGCCTTCGCATTATCAACCTGCAGCGCCCCTTCAATGAAGATGGTCCGAAAAGTCCGATAGCGAGAGAGTATGATCGTACAGTGGTCCAGGAGACCTTGAGCTACAAGATGTCCTCGACAATACCGCGGGAATATCGGGATGCATTCGTCGCACGGGTGAGGCAGGCGAGGACCGATGCGGGCTACACTCAACGTGCTGTCGCTATGCTCCTCGGCGTGGACGCAAGTACCTACAACAACTATGAGCGTGGACGAGGCAAAGAGCCGCCGACGCTTATGCCCATGCACCTGATCGAGCGCTTTTGCGTTCTTTGCCAAGTTCCAATCGACTGGCTTGTGACAGGCAAAGCAACTGGACGAAGTCGAGTTCTCCGAAAACCACAAAGACCGAAGCAGCAGTTAAATCTCTTCGGGGCCAACCAGAAGCGCGCCTGAGAGCTTCGAACAAATCGTTCTTGAGAAGATGTTGGGGTGCTAGTTGCGGCCCGGCACCTCAGTCAGGATCTTGCAGGAAGAGGCACCGAGCCTAACCAGCTCAGGGAAGTGTCTTCGAGAGCTGGCTAGCTTGGAGTCTAGCGCACGATGATGGGCTTCTTGCGGCGCGTTTACGAGCGCCTTCATTGGCCAGGGGAGCCAAACAGGCCGCCCAGGCCAAAGGAAAGGACGCAGTCAGCTTCACAGGTGTCCGCGGTACCCTTGTAGCAGGCGAGAACCCCTGCGTTGTTCTGAATGGTGCAGCTGCCCTCGCCAGTGCACGAGCAGTTCCAGATTGTTTCGATCCCTACTGTTCACTGCCTACTCTGGCAGCAGAGCCCTCGATCTGGACGTGAACGTTTGGTGGCAGCCTCATTGTTTTAAATCTCATCTCGGCCCCGAACAAAGGAAGTGAGACTAAGAGGCTCATCGCAATTATGGCCGCGCGCAACATGGAGATTGTTCTCCTAATACACCGTCGAGCGGGCACGCTGGACGTAAACAAAATGAGCGGCTGATGCCGTCAATTTAGCGCGTGACGTTCCACGGAAGTGGGATCCAACCGAAGGCGAGGCCCAGTGCAAGGCCAGCGATCACTGCTAGGGTGAGAGAGCCGATCAACACCCAGAACATGGCACGCGGTCCAGTTCCCTGGCGGGCCTCACTGGTTGTGAGTTTGGGCGGCTGATTGCGTGGAGTTGCGGGCGCCTCTGCCATCTGTTTTGCGCTGCTGTTGCTCGCCTTGGCGATCTCGGTCCCAAGTTCGCGTCTTAACTTCAGGTTTTGCTGAAGCGCCTTTTCAAGGTCATCGCTGCTTGAGGTCATGCCTGCCCGAGCTCCTTTTAGTGGCCCGGCACCCTCATCCGAACACCTTCACAATCAGAGAGCGCCGGGCCTGAGGAGAACAGGATCGCGACGCGATACCAACTACGAAGCACTAATGGCGATCCCGCTGAACCCTATGGGGGGCTGCAGACAACGGATATGCGTTGGCCCTACGCCACATTCAAGTTCGCTGAACAGGTGGTAAAGGTCGACCCCATAGCGGGATGTTTTGGCCCTACACCGATTTGTGTTGGGCTCACCGGAGTCGCAATGTGGCAGGAATGCCGTTCGCAGGCAGCAATGTGATTTGAGGCTTGATGCCGATTACCGCGTCAGGATCCAAAGTAAACCGATATCGCTGCCCCACGGCAGCTAAAATGATCGCTGCTTCCGTCAACGCGAAGGCATTGCCGACACAAAGCCGTTGGCCGCCACCGAACGGATAATACGCAAATTTTGGCAGGCGCTTTGCGAGCCCGTGCTGCCAGCGTTCGGGACGAAATGCCTCCGGGTCAGGAAAATACTTGGGGTCGCGGTGATTCACCCACTGGCTCATTAAGACCGTATACCCGCGCTTGACGCGGTAGCCGCCAAGCTCCAGGTCGGTCGTGGCCTCTCGTCCAATCACATACACAGGTGGGAATAAGCGCATGGACTCGGCGATGACGGCAGAAGTGTAAGTGATTTTCGGCAGGTGCTGCGTAGTTGGTGTGGCACCCCTGAGAACGCGCTGCCATTCCGATAGCAGCTTGTCTTCAACATGAGGGTGTTGTGAAAGCAGATACCAAGTCCAAGCCAGCGTCAGGGCTGTTGTTTCATGCCCAGCGAGATAAAGCGTCATGGCCTCATCTCGCAGCTGTCTATCACTCATGCGGGTGCCATCTTCGTCCTGGGCAAACAGAAGCCGGGAAAGCAGGTCGTCGGCAGCATGGTTGCGAGATCGTCCCGCGGCGATGAAGCCTTCCACGGTGTGATTCAGCTCGGCCACCGCTTGCTGCAGGCGCCGATTGGCCCGCGTCGCCACCCAAAGCGGGATTTTGACCATCTGCCGAAGGCGTTCATTCATTAGATCGAACGCGAGCCTCAAAGTGTCGCTGAACCGTTCTCGATCGCCAGGGTCATCGAGGTCAAACAACGTCTTAAGTGCGATTTTGCTGGTTAAGGCTTCAAACTCGCGGTCGATCTGAACCGATTTCCCCTCGGTCCAGGAATCGAGCATCTCATTGGTCAGCTCGATCATTGCGGCCGAGTAGGACTGCACGCGCTCCTTGGAAAATGCCGGCTGAATCAGCTTGCGCTGTCGGAGCCAAAACGCGCCCTCGCTTGTAACCAGCCCGTTTCCAAGCACAGGTTTGAATGCTCTTGCCCCGAAGTGTTTGATGTAATGCTTGGCATCGGTCACAAGCACCTGATCAATGAGATCAGGTCCGCTCGCCAAGAAGACGCGTTTTGGTCCGATGCGGAAGCTCGCAAGAGGGCCGTACTCGCGAGCGGTGCTAAGGAAAAAGTCAAGAGGACCGGCGCGGAGTTGGCGAATATTTCCGCCGATGATTGGGCCCTTCGGACCGG
>DATAIA010000690.1:0-3934 GCA_036262895.1 Xanthobacteraceae bacterium | reverse complement strand
GGTGATATCCTGCATCGTGCCGGTCATTCCCAGATGACGGCCCAAAGAATCGTAGACGTTTTCGCCGATATCGTGAATCCATTTGATGCTGCCGTCGTCCATCACTAATCGATATTCTGCGACGTAACCCTTTTGGCCGGTAATGCCGTCGGAGATTGCATGAGCGTATCTGGCGCGGTCGTCCGGATGAACGCGAGACAAATAGGCCTCGTAAGTCCGACCGAAGGTCGCGGAATCAACACCCAGGATGCGACTCGATTCTGCAGAGAAGCTCGCCTCCTTGGTGGCCGCATCAAACGACCAGCTTCCAAGGTGCGCTATCTTTTGTGCCCCCGCGAGCGCCGCCTCGCTAAGTCGGCGCTTTTCTTCCTCGTTCCCGCGCTGCCGGACAAGAATTCCATGCCCGATCTTATCAGCAATCTGGCGAGCAAAGACGATTTCATCGTGCTCCCAGCGATGTGGCCCGCCGACATATTCGAAACAGAGCAGCCCCAAGTGCCGACCGCCGATCTCGATCAACGTGTCGAGCTTCGACGAAATCCGGTGCTGCTTCAGATATGTCTCGGCATAGCCGGTCGCGCCGCAATTGGTCAACGCGTCGTCCGAAGCGATATACAATACGTCCTTCAATAGACGGAGTTCATGTCGAAACTCCGGTTCCTGCAGCACCATGCCGGCTGAATGCGTCCCGCTGGAAGCCTCATAGAGGTCGATGCAACGAAGCTCAGTCGCGTCGTCATTGAACAGCCAGATGTTGACGCGTTCGCAGCCTATCACTTCGGTCACCTGCTCGGTGATCTGCTGCGCCAGCCGGTCTACATCCCCCGAAATGAGGGATTCCGCTTTGCTCAAGAAGCCCAGCATTTGCAATTGTCGCCGAGCTCGCTCGAGCATCGCCTGGGTACGTTCGAAGGCTTGCCTGCTCTCCGTGACGTCACGGAAGAACCAAACCCGGCCGAGATATTGGCCGTCCGCGCGCAAGGAAGCCGTGCGTCGGTCGAGGAACTTTCCGTCTACGGTCTCCAGTTCGTCCTGCGCGGACTCCCAAGTGTGCTCGTAAAGGTAGTTGACGCGCGCTGCGAACGCTTCCGGATCCTTGACCGATGTCGCGACCGACGACAAAACTGCCACATCATCCATGGTCTCGACCAAGGCTGGCCGCAGTCGCCAGATTTCCGAGAACCGGCGGTTCGATGAGATGATCTTTTTATCCGAATCGACCACAACAATGCCGTCAGGCATCGTCTCAGTCAGGGTCGACAGTAACGTATTTGCGAACAGCAACTTTTCCTGGGTCGCCTTACGTGCTGTTATGTCTAAAAGTACGCCTGCGATCTCCAACAGCCGCCCTTCGGAGTCCCGCATTGGATTGTATCGGTTTTCTACCCAATGATAAGTCCCGCCGGCGTCTGCGATCCGGAACTCGACTGATCCTGCCGTCCCGGGACCGGTCGTCGCCGCCGTGATCGCAGATTTGACGGTGCTTCGATCATCGGGATGAATGCGCGCGATGATGCGCCCGATATCTCCGGTCAGTTCTGCCGGATCATTTCCAGTTAAAGCAATGTTGTCGGACACATAAGTGATTTGCGGTGGCGAAACATTCGCCGCCATGCGGTAGACGATCGCGGGGCTGTTGCGCGCAACGACGTCCGCGTTTGAGATTCTTTCGAGATGGCGATCGCGCGCGATCGCCGCGCCGATGAGATTAGCTAGGACGCTGGCGGCCTCGATTTCGATCGGGGTCCACGGCCTCTGGACTCGGCAGTCGTCGATCGCGACGACGCCAAATAGCGTGCCATCAACCGAGAAAGGCGCCTGCAGGTTCGACTCGATCCCGAATCTTTCGAACAGGTCTTTGACCGCGCCTCGCACGTCGCACCGCCTAAGGTTGACGACTCCGCTCTCGCGATGCAATTCCAGGGCTAGTTCTGCAGATACCTCGCTCGGCAAAGCGGCAAAATACTCCGCATGAACCTCAACTGACACAGCCGGGCCCTGCCAAGCGTAACGCAGTATAGTCGGAGAGCCGACCGGCGGAACTTCCAGAACGATAACGCGATCGGCACCCATTGCCTCTCCCATCGTTTGGAGAATCCTGGGAATCGCTTTCGCAAGCGTGCCGGCTGGGACTAACTCCGCGGCACATTTCGCGATCGCATTCAAGATAACCTCACGTTCCCGTAGGGCCAGGTCGCGTGCGGAGACCTCTCCCGCCATGCCGTCGAACGCCGCCGCCAGCCGTTCAAACTCAGGAACATTGCGTCCAGAGCCGGCGCGCGCCGACCAATCGCCGGCGCGCCAGCGTGAAGCGGCCAACAACAGATTTTGAAAGGGTAGTGCGAGGATGTGACGAATGTAGACAGCGGCAAACACGCCGGATACGATAAGTCCCGCGAGGGCCACCGCGATATTCAAGAAGATAGATCGGTTGATATCAGCAATGGCCGCGGCGACATTGCGCCCGACAAATATGCCAAATTCGGCCGAGGGGCCAGCACCGACGGGGACGTAGCCGTAAAGTTCGCGAACGCCTCCCGCCTTGATTGTTTCGGTAGTACCTATTTCCTTAGCGAACAAGAACGGCTTCAGATCATCCGATATCGGACCGCCGATGCTCGCTGCATCGGAATTGCTGGCGATCAGGATTCCATTTCGATCCGCAACATAGATCCGAACATTCTTGCCCAGTTGCCACCGGCTGACTTCGGTGTTCAGCCAAGTCAGATTGATTCCTGCATAGACCGCACCTATCACCGTCCCGGCATCATTAACCCTGGCCTGGCCAACTCGGAGCACCTCGTTGCCGGATAACTGCCCTCTCCCGTACATTCCCACGACCAGCTTGCGAGTGGCAAACACGCGGTCAAGAAACTTGCGATCAGAGACTATAATTCCGGTCTGCGATCGTCCGGAGCTGCTGCATTCGACAATTCCGTTGACATCGACAGCGACCAGATGATCGTACTCGAAATCGGCGCTTGCGGTTGCCTCCAAGAGCGCACATGCGCGCTCATCCCAACCATGCACCGGCAGCCTGGCGAGAGTGCCCAACAGCTGGTAGGTGCCGTCGAGAATTCGAATTAGGTCGAATTCAGAGACACGAGCAAGTTGCTCGGTATCGACGCGCAGCTCCTTCAGTCGATTCTGCCGGAGAGTAAGGCCGTTAAACAAAACTCCGCTGGCCACCAGCAGCAGCATGAGCGCGATCAACGTGAAAATGCGCGCAACGATGCTCACACAACGTTCCTTGTAAGAAGCAGTTCTCGGTTCTGGATAGGGTTCACTGGCGGGCCTATTCCTTGTAGAATCCGACGCCGCATACGACGTCGCCGGTGCGGATTACGTAAGACGACTTGTTTCCGATGCGCTTTGTCCGAGGGTTTGGCCATCTGACGTCCACCCACCCTCGGCCGTGCTCAAAACCCGTCTTCACGATCTGCGCATTCGGCTCCGCGCCATCCGACGTCTTGATGTGCAGTAGATTCCGGCCGACAAAGGCCGGGTTGCCGCCATGCGCCTTATTCACGCCTTTGCGGTCGTAACAAAATACGTAGAGTTCGCCGTCGATAAAGCCGCCGTCGCGGCGCGTGAAGTCGGAAAACGCCTTTTCTTGTCCAACTTGCTCGATGTGAGACGCGGCGCGCTCGGAGAATGCCTTGGCCTGGGCCGCCGTGGCCGCCGTGGCCGCCGTGGCCGCCGTGGCCGCCGCCGCAACATTCGGACTGGTACACACGGCAAGTGATGCCACGATACGTGTCATCGTAAGACCAGAGACTCGCATCGAATGATCCTCAGAGTTCGCAAAGCCTGTTCGTTATCTGGCTGATGCCGGCGTCTCGCTCAGTCGACGCGCATTTCGCGACGCCAGTTTTGCTGGCATCAGCCGACTATTTGCTCTTGGATTTTGGCCAGCCCGCGAGTCGAATTGTTT
>DATAIA010000689.1:0-24231 GCA_036262895.1 Xanthobacteraceae bacterium | reverse complement strand
ACTCTCGGTCCCCGGTCACATCTGATGGAGCGTGATATCGGCGATGTTATCGGCGGCTCGTTAGCGGACCGTTAACCTTGTCCAATTCTTAATCGCGGCGGGCAATCCGGCAGATTCGGCAGAGCGCGGTCTGGCGGTGGGGGGTGACATGGGGATCGTGATTTCATTCCCAGGCGAGCGGCGATCAACGCTCGACGAAGGCAGCGCGCCGGTCGCGCGAGCCGAAACGGCGCTAATCGTTATTCTTCCCGTTATCCGAATCGAACGCCTATCCAGCGCGCCGACCGACCGGTTTCAACCGGGCTCGCCGATCGCGCCTGGCCGGAAACGGCGTCGGCGCTCGTCGCGATCGTGAGCGCGCTCTCCCAAGCAACGGCGTCGGCTCCGCGCAAGGTCGTGCTATCGCTTTGCTGTGGCCTTTTCCCGACGCTGCTGAGCGGGCTTGGCGTTTTATCTCTTGCCGCATGCACCGGCGATTTTGGCCGCCCGCGGCCGTTCCTGTTCACGGAAGAGACCGCGCAACAGATCTACGCGCAGGTCCCGCTGGCGGCGGGAGAGCCAGTTACGTTTTTCGCGTTCACCGACGACGAAAAGCTCATGCGTAATCTTGCCTATCCTTTGTTACTCCCGCCATACGAGGGAGAGCTATGGATCAAGCTGCCGGTGGAATTCAGCTATTCCGCCGTGCTTGACGGGCCGGTGTGGGATCCAACCGTCTATGTGGGGCGACTGATGTCGCTGCCGGTGAGATCCGAAGTCGCGCGCTATGAGCGCCTGATCAACGACATCCATAACGACATGTCGCGGATTCCGCGATTTTATATGACCGCAAAACGCGTTGCCGATATGGATCGCAAGCGTGACCAAAGCCTGCCACAAGTCGCTGGTCTGTCTCCGGTTGAGAATGCAAATGCCCAATATCGAATTGCCGATAACGGGAGGATTATTGCCAATGTTGATCGAGCGCTCGGTCTGCGCTCGACGTCCTATCGTTTCGCGCTGGAACGCTTGGTAATTTCGCAGCCCTCGCCCAGGGCTGTCGACGCGGAGCGGGCGCTCGTTGCCTATGATCAGCGGATCGGGGCCGTTGTCGGTTCACCGGTTGCCGCGCTTCCTCCGCCGCCGGGAGGCGTTCAAAGAGGCGTCCCAAGGGGCATCGTCGCGAAGGATTAAATCCTCAAAAGAGGTTTACTGGGTCTGAGGCCGGCATTGCGCCGCGGCAAGAGCCTGGGATGCGCTTGCTCCCAAGCCGGGCTCCAGAACTAAAGCGCGCAGCACGATCAGTCCGGTTCGTGTTGGCGATTCCACGATCAACCGGTCGGCCGCCGTGACTTCTTCATCGTCCGGCAATTGGTTGCGCTGCTCTGTCGTCATCAGATCGAGTTCGATGACGCGACGTCCTGCCGCGCGATCGTTGATCGCGTAATAGGCGACATCATTGCGCGTATAAAATGAAACGGATGTGTAAGCAGGGCTGACTGGCGTCGTCAGCTTGAGCGGACCGTTGGTGAGATCGTAGCGGCAGACCGCGGAAACGAAGGCCGGATCCATCAGCGGCAGGATGGCATTGCCAGGCACCGGAGCGGGCAGGGGGACGACGGTATTGACCGGCGCGAGCGGGCTAAGCCGCGCATAGGCATCCTGTGTTGCCGTTCGTGGCAGCAGCAATACGGTTGAGAGATGCACGATCCCACCGAGCAGCAGTCCTGCCAACAGCCATAGAATCCAGCGGATCACGGACAAACTCTTTTGGTTATGGAGGGCATCGGCGCTTCACGGCCTGCTCTAGTCGCAACACCGACTGGCGTATCATAGAGCCGCAGCACCAAAATGTAGCGCTCCGTTCCGCCGGTCGGCAGCCAGTTCCCGGCGCGGGCCCGCGGCGCCATCACGATTTCGAAACCGCCGTTGGCATCCCGGACGATATCCTGACTGGTGAAGCCGAAGCGATTTGCCAGATTAGGCACGAGTTGACCGTTCGGTTCGTAGAGCGTGAGCGTCCAGTATCGTGCGACCGGCGTAATTCCTTTCAGGACAAACTCGCAACGGCCGTCGAAGGCGTTGCCCGCATCGTCCGTGCGCGCGAAGAAGGCAATGCCGTCGCCGGATCCGATCGGCAACGAACCGGTCCGCGCGATCACCGCACGCGAATAAGGGTCGGCGTCAATGGTTCCGTTCTTGGGCCAAGCGGTCCACGCGCCGATTTGCAAAGCGCCGAATGCCATGCCGCGCGTCAAGGAGAACCACGTTCCCCCGAGGCCGACGAAGGCTGCGATGGCAAAGCAGAAAAAGAACCCGAAAAGAAGTCGCACGATTGGACCGCAGAGATGGTGGAAGGATGAGCCCGCTTAACAACGCGCCGGATTAATGGCTGCCACGTTCATGTGAGCGCCAACCGAATCTCTTCAGTTGCCACGAGCAACTGTGTTTGATTCTCCAGCAGACGCAACATTACCGTCATTGAGCAACATTGCACCATGCCGGGCGGGTGCCGCCGAGTCAGACGTCGGCCGGTCCGCCACCCCCAATGCCTGGCTCGCATTGTCCATGAGACGCTCCACACGCGACAACACTTCCGCGGCACGGCGCGTCAGCATGACCGGACGTGGCGGTACATTGCCGGATGAGTCTGCAACCGCAGGCGCGGGCCCCGTCGCCGGCCCCGGCGTGAGGCCATGCAGTGGCTTTAGCTCGATGCCCTGATGGGCATAGGCCATGATCTCATGCCAGGTCATCGCCGGAAGCGATCCCCCGGTCATCCTGTTGGTTGGACTGTAATCGTCATTGCCGAACCAGACACCGCAAACAAAATTGCCCGTGTAGCCCATGAACCAAGCATCGCGATAAGCATTGGTCGTTCCGGTTTTTCCGGCGGCCTTGATTCCGTCGAGCATGGCCCGTTTTCCGGTGCCATCTTCAACCACTTTGTTCATCATGAAGATCATGTCGGCTGCGACCTGCTGGCGAAGCACTCGCCGCGGCTTCGGCCCGTCGCGATCGAACCGCCACAGTGTGTTCCCGGCGCCGGTCCGTAGTTCGAGAATGGCATGCGGTGTGACTGCCATGCCGAGGTTCGGGAATGTCGCATAGGCGCCGACGTGGTCAAGAATGGTGACTTCGTCAGCGCCAATCGGCAGCGAGGGCGTATCGGGCAGGGGCGTGCGTAGCCCCATCTTTCGCGCATTCTCGACGATCTTGGCGCGGCCGAGCTTGGGATTGCCGTCGCCCGCAAAGATCGAGAGCCGGACAGCGACCGTGTTGATCGAATGCACCAGCGCCTGAGTCAGCGTCATCGAACCGGCATAGCTGTGACCGTAATTTTGCGGGCACCAGTTGCCGATACAAATCGGCGCATCGAGGACGATCGATGTCGGCTTCATGCCGTGTTCGATCGCGGTCGCATAAACATAGGGTTTGAATGACGATCCAGGCTGCCGCAGCGCATCGGTCGAGCGATTAAACTGGCTCTGGCCGTAGTCACGGCCGCCGACCATGGCGCGCACCCCGCCATCAAGATCCATCAAAACGGTTGCCGCCTGCTTGGCGTGATATTCGTGACCAAATTGGCGGAGCAAACTCTCGACGGCGATTTCGGCGCGCCGCTGCACGTTGGCGTCAAGCGCGGTGCGCACAACGAAGACGCGCTCGGTCACCGATTTCGGGAAGGTATCGACGAGCCTCTTCACCTCATCGAACGCCCAATCGAGATAGTAGTTGGCGGCCTGCTGGTCACGCCGGTCGACCGGGGTTGCCGGATTGCGGCGTGCACCGAACACCTGACCTTCGGTCATGAATCCGGCATCGACCAGATTGTCGAGCACAACGTTGGCACGCGCGCGCGCCGCTGGAAGGTTCGCGTGAGGTGCAAAGCGGGTCGGTGCTTTGAACAGTCCCGCCAGCATCGCGGCTTCCGCAAACGTCACGTCGCGTGCCGATTTGCCGAAATAGTATTGTGCAGCGGCATCAACGCCGAACGTGCCGCCGCCCATGTAAGCGCGTTCGAGATAGAGCTTGAGGATTTCATTCTTGGTCAGGCGCGTCTCAAGCCACAACGCAAGGAACGCTTCTTTGACTTTACGCTCCAGGGTGCGCTCGTTGCTCAGGAACAGATTCTTGGCAAGTTGCTGGGTAAGCGAAGAGCCGCCCTGAACGACACCGCCCGCTCGCGCGTTTGCCGTAACGGCGCGTAGCGTACCGGGAATATCAATGCCGAAATGTTCGTAGAAACGCCGATCTTCGGTTGCGAGTACAGCCTTGATCAGATGATCGGGAAATTGTTCAAGCGGGATCGAGTCGTTGTGACGGATGCCGCGGCTGCCGACTTCGTTGCCGTAGCGGTCGAGGAAGGTAACGGCGAGTTCGGATTTTTTCAGCCAATCGTCATCCGAGGTTTCACGGAACGCCGGAATCGCGAGCGTCAGCAGGACCAGGAGACCCCCGGTCCCAAGCGTCGCACCTTCCGAAAGACCCTCGACACAGAGCCGCCGCCAGCCGGCTACATGGAAGCGGTCCATAAAGGTCGAAAACCGCTCATAGCTCTCGCGCGCCCAGGCAGCGGTCTGAAAGACCGACGAATCAAGCCATGCGTCGACGCCGAGCAGAAAACGCTCGATCTTCGGCTTCCATTCTCTTTCGAAGAGATTGCGCAAACCTGATTCTCTCAGCCCCGGCTGCAGTTTCGGGCATCCCCGAGGGATGCCCGAAGTGTTTCAGCATTCATCCCTTAATTTAGCCTATCCACCGGACCAGGGCCAACGGCGTAACGCTGGGTAGCCCTTCCTAAACGTGGGAAAGTAAACGACGTTCCGGGTCACGGCCGCGGCCAAAATATGGTTATCGTCGGTCTCGCGAATGGTAAAATCGCAAATTTTCTGCGAAACGAAGCCGCAGATCGCATAACTGGCCGGATCCCGTTCCATCGGTGCGCATTGCCGGATTGGAGGGTGACAAAGGGTGACGATGACCGAAGATGTTCCTTTCTGGCGCCGTAAGCGGCTTGAAGAGATGACGGACACCGAGTGGGAAAGCGTCTGCGATGGGTGCGGCCGTTGTTGCCTCGTCAAACTCGAAGAAGAAGAGACAGACGATATCTATTTCACCGATGTGGGTTGCCGTCTGCTCGATGGCGAGACCTGCCGCTGCCGGGACTATCCGAACCGAAGCGCTCAAGTCGACGATTGTGTCCGGCTCACCCCGTCCGTCGTCAACGAGATCGGCTGGTTACCGCCGACCTGCGGTTATCGCCTGCTGTCCGAGGGCAAGGACCTCTATTGGTGGCACCCGCTGGTTTCGGGCGATCCTGACACGGTGCACCTCTCAGGCGTATCGGTTCAGGGCAAGGTGAAGGCGAGCGAGGATGAAGTCCCGATCGAGGACCTTGAAAATCGCATCGTCAATTGGCCACTGCGTTGGCCCAAGCGCGCGAAGGCGCCGCGACGGCCGTAGCCAACGCCCTGTTTGTTTTCGGGGGAGTTATCCACAGGCTATGTGTTGCAGATAGTGATGTTTTATCAATTAGATGGATTGATTATCCACAAAATTATCAACAGGGGATAACTAAGACCTCGTAGCCCCTCACGGCAGCGCCGACCCGAGCTGTCGTGCGGTGTTGATGATCCAGGTGCGATAAAGCGTCAGTGGTGTCACGCCGGTCATGCCGCCACATCCATCGCTGCCGCCGGGCCCTGTCGACCAACTCACCACACCCATGAGCAGGGGCTTGCCTTCAATTTCGCGGAAGGCCGGCGCTCCGGAATCGCCGCTGCACGCACCAAGCCCAGGTCGCTCGCCGAGTGTTGCCGGATCAATAAGGCGCACCTGCAGATTTCCGGGCTTCCCGGTCGCTGCCAAAACTGCTGTGCGCGCGGTGCCGCCGGTTCGGCCATCGCCGCGCACCGTGACGCCATAGCCAGCGACGATGAAACGATCCTCGCTGCCAATCCCGGGATCGCTCATCAGGAGGCCTGCGGGCAGCATTTTTTGAGGAAGCGGGGCCGGAAGCTTGATGAGCGCGACATCGGCGGTGGCGCGATGGGCCAGCATTGTCTGCAGATTAAACTGCGGGTGGCGGGTGATGCTGCGCACGTCCTTCAATGTCGGCCGGTGGGCGGCATCGAATTCTACGATCTTGTAATCCGCGCCCGGCGGCACGCAGTGCGCCGCGGTCAAAACAAGATCGCGCGCAATTGCGGTTCCCGTGCAGGAATTTCCACGCGAGCCAAGGATCAATACCAGATGTCGTGCAACGCCCTGGCCTTCTGAAGGAGGCGCGCTTCCGACGATTGCCGTGGCAGGAGCGACAGTCAGTACACAGCAGGCGAGGGCAATGGCGATTGAACGGGTGACCATGATTGCGATGAGCCTTGTCGAGCGGGGTGCTGTCAACCGGGGCCCCGGCCTCAAACGCCTGCTCTTGTTCGATACTCTACTATTCATGTCGGGTTCAGCGGCCGGCGCCTATGAGCGCTTTATGGTTTCAGTCACTACATTCTTTGTGGCGCTGGCGTTGACGGTGGCTCTGGCAGACCGGGCAGCCGCTAACGAACCCCAGGGCTGCCTCGATTCCGAGCAGCGCCGGGGCGTTTTTGCCAGCCGCGAAGCAATGCCTCTTGCCAAAGCGGTGCACGCTGTGAGATCGCATGTGGTAGGCGAAATTGTGCGGGCGCGTCTGTGCGATTTCGGCCGGGGCCTCGTCTATGAGATGATTGTGCTCGGCCCCAATGGCAAAGTGACGCGGACGATCGTCGACGCGGTATCGGGCGTGGTGGTCGGAGGCAAATGATTGGAGAGCGTGCGTGCGTCTCCTGGTGGTCGAGGACGATCCGGATCTTAACCGGCAGCTGGCAACGGCTCTGACCGATGCTGGCTATGTGGTCGATCGCGCCTTTGATGGCGAAGAGGGCCATTATCTCGGAGAGACCGAGCCTTACGACGCGGTCATCCTCGATATCGGCCTGCCGAAAATGGACGGGATTTCCGTTCTGGAATCCTGGCGGCGTTCAGGACGCGCCATGCCGGTATTGATCCTCACAGCCCGCGACCGGTGGAGCGACAAGGTCCAGGGCTTCGACGCCGGCGCCGACGACTATGTTCCCAAACCCTTCCATCTCGAGGAGGTGCTTGCGCGGATTCGCGCGCTGTTGCGTCGTTCTGCCGGTCACGCAAAAAGCGAGTTCAATTGTGGTCCGGTTCGCCTCGACACACGAACCGGGCGCGTGACGGTTGACGGCAATCCAGTCAAGCTGACCTCTCACGAATATCGGCTGCTCTCCTATCTGATGCATCATTCCGGCCGGGTGGTTTCGCGCACCGAGTTGGTAGAGCATCTATATGATCAGGATTTCGACCGCGACTCGAACACGATCGAAGTTTTTGTCGGCCGTATTCGAAAGAAGTTGGGTATCGATGTCATTCAGACGGTACGTGGGCTCGGCTATTTGCTGACGCCGCCGGACGATGCGCGCTAGTTCACTCGCTCTTCGACTATTTCTATCCGCGACCACGTGGACTGTCGTGATGCTGGTTGTGACCGGGATCGCCCTGTCTTCGCTTTACCGGCAGGCGGTTGAACGCGCATTCGATCGGCGCCTCGGTGTTTATCTGAAGACACTGGTCGCCGATGTCGCATCGCCGGACGAGAGCGGTGATCACTTTCCCCAATCATTGAGCGAACCGTTATTTGAATTGCCGCTATCCGGTTGGTACTGGCAGGTTTCTCGCGTCGATCTTCCCAAACCTGAGGTTCGCTCGTCGCGCTCCCTTTGGGACGGCAGCCTGCCGCAACTGCCGCAAACGAGCGGCGGCAAAGACATCGGAGGGTCTCATCAGGGCTACGTTAAGGGACCTGAGGATCAGAGTTTGCGGCTTCTCGAACGCACCATCGATCTTGGTGAGGACGGACGTTTTCTGATTGCCGTTGCCGGCGATGCTTCGGAGATCGACGAGGAACTGCGCAGTTTCGATCACGCGTTGCTTGGCACATTTGCGGTGCTCGCGGTGGTGCTTTTGCTGATTACCATGTTTCAGGTGCGATTTGGTTTGGCGCCACTCAAGCGTATTTCCGAGAGCCTCGCCGCAATCCGTTCGGGAAAAGCCGAGCGTCTTGAGGGTAATTTTCCCGAGGAAATCGCACCGCTTGCGCGCGAAACAAACGCCCTGATTGATGCAAACCGCGAAATCGTTCAGCGTGCGCGCACGCATGTCGGCAATCTCGCTCACGCTCTCAAGACCCCGCTATCGGTGATGATGAACGAGGCCGCGGCGCACGGCGATAATCCGTTCGCGGCAAAAATCCGTGAGCAGACCAATATCATGCGCGACCAGGTAACACGGCACCTGGAGCGGGCCCGTCTTGCCGCCCGGCACAAGGTTGTGGGCACAGTTACTGATGTCGGCCCGGTTCTCGCCGGTTTGGCCCGAACCATGGAAAAAATCTATCACGACCGCGGCATCGTCATCGATGTCGATGCACCGGAGAACGCCCGATTCCGCGGCGAACGCCAGGACCTTGAAGAGATGGTCGGCAATCTCGTCGACAATGCCTGTAAATGGGCGCACGCGCGGGTGAGCATTGAGGTGGTGCAGAGCCCGGCGACTGGTGCCGGGCAGGAAACCATCCACTTGATGATTGACGATGACGGGCCAGGCCTCTCCGAGAGAGAGCGCGAAGAGGTTCAGGCGGCGCACCGTGGGCGGCGACTTGACGAGACAAAGCCGGGGTCGGGTCTCGGCCTTTCCATCGTTGTGGAACTGGCGAGCTTGTACGGCGGCGGTCTATCACTCGACACAGCACCAATCGGCGGGCTTCGCGCAGAGCTCGTATTGCCGGCCGCATAGGACACACAATCAGAAATCCCAATACCAAAAATCCCAACCAGAAATCTCAAGACTGAGCGTTAAGGGGATGTTAAAAGGCCCGCGCCCAGCGGAAACCGTCCTCATCGCCCGAGTTGATTATGAAACCTCTACGGCTTGTCAGTGTCGCAGCGCTCGCTCTCTTGCTTGCTGCATGTGCCGGAGACTCCTATTCGGGCCCAAAGGAGGGCTTCGGGACAACCATTGGCGCCATTGGTGGCGCCCTGATTGGATCGTCATTCGGAGGCAGTGCCGGCAGCCGTGTGGCAGGGGCCATAGTGGGGGCTGCAGCCGGCGGCATTTTGGGGAACGCGATCGGCGCTTCTCTTGATGAGCAGGATCGGCAGCGGGCCTATGAGGCTCAGATGCAGGCCCTGCAATATGGTGAGCCGGGCGTCCCGGTCGGATGGCGCAATCCCGCATTGGACCGTCACGGGACGATCGTTCCGGGACCTTCCTACCAGACAGGCGGAATGACCTGCCGGCAGTTCTCACATACCGTCTACATCGATGGAAAGCCGCAAATCGCCCGTGGGACCGCGTGCCGTAACCCCGACGGCAGCTGGACGCCGATCGGATAATTGTATGGATAATGATGATATGCCGGTGTTTAGATAATAATCGTTACTAGTTTTTAAGCTGGCCCGCGTATTCCATAAGCAGAAGAGATTATTTGGGTGGGATTACCGGATGGCCGAAACTAGGCTCCCGGTCGAGCGGTTGCGCGAATATCTCCGGGATTTGAGGCCGGAGGCTAAAACTCTGCTGATTGCAGAGCTTGAGCGCGGGCGCCGTCGCGGCGACAACACGCCTACGACCGAATTGATCCTGTCGGAGTTGCGCAGGTCCCTTCCCAGGGTGCTTCGCGCATCTGCGCCCGCTGATGAAGTTGAACGTCTTTTCTTTGTGCCGGTTGAACCGTTTGTCGTCGAGGATTCACCTGATCGCAAACACCTCGGCCGAATTAGTCGCGATTGCCTGCACCCGATCTGGCAATGGGTTTCCGAGGATTTGGTCGCAAAGGAGGCCAAGACTTTTTCGGAACAGGTTGGGGCTGAGATCTCAGCCAACGAAGCGAAAAAAGCCGTCCAGCTTGCCTATCCGCTGCAGGATCGTGCGCTGCTGAAGATGCAGCAGGCCATTGCAGAGGCTCAAAGCGACGACAAGATGCGTCAGCAACTGGCGTTTCGGATCGGAACGCCGCAAGCACTCAACGATATTCGCGAAGTCATTGGCATCCTCAAGGTGCGCGACGCGTTGAATTTGCTCAGTTCACGCCTGCCCGAAAGCATCAAAAGCTTCGCCGATGACGAGTTGAATGCGGTCAAAGCGCTGCTGGATTCTCCCATTGCACGCCATAAGGACATCTTCACCTACGGCTTGCTATTAGTCATGAACCGCCTCAGCGTGCCTTCGCATCTGATCCGACTTGCCATCCAGGCTGCGAATAGCGACAAGGCTGAAAAAGTCGCAAAGACTCCATTCTCTGTGGCCGTCGCCGTCGTTCTGGACGAATCCGAACGGCTGGTTTGGAAACTGCGCACCGCTCTGAAAAGCAAAGAGACGAGCGCGCTCGCCGTCCTCATCAAAGATATTCACGATACATTTCGTACGCTACGCACCGAAATGGATATGTCCGGTGATACCCCTTGGGCTCGCCAATTATCAATTCTGCGGACCGAAGTTTCCGAACTTTTGACCGCAGGCCTTGAGAAGACTCCAGGGCTCGTTCGCCGTCTTTTGAAACCACGTTCCGCAAAGGATATTGTCGCTCAATCCGTCATCGATGCATCCGATGTGACTGATGCGGATGCGGCAGTCGAGCTTGCGGGCATTTGCCGCAACTATGCAAGCGAACTTGCAATCAACGAGATGAGCCTTCGGGTCTATTCGGATCTGCAAAGCTTTCTCGATTCCGGCACAACGGGGCTTCTTGAGGCCTTGAAAGTTGCAGGTGCTGGCGAGCGCCCATTTCGAGTGTCGCAGCTCGAAGCTGCGGTGCAATTTTGCGCACGGATATTCGGCGAAGAATATGCGGCGGTTTTGGCCAAAGCCGTGGAAGCTGCAGCGCACGGCAAGAATGAGCCCAAGTCAGCCGAGGCCTGACAACCGTTTTCCTGTCCCGGCTCAATCCGGCCGATATCACATCAAACTTCGATTTGATCGTTGCGAGCGTTTGCGCTCCGTGATGTAACCAGCCGTTTGCTCCGGTATCTTGGGATAGGCCATCACCCGGTGCGACGAACGGTGTAATCGGCCCGTGGCCGCGTTCATCGGAAGATGCGATTGGTGAATTGGAGCGGGTTGATCGGAAGCCATTATGACCATGTGGCTATTATTCGTATTTATGACGGCGGCGGCGATTTTCGCTGTGCTTTGGCCGCTGAGTCGCAAACCGGTGCTCGGGCGCTCGGGTAGCGATCTTGCCGTTTACGAAGATCAGATTCAAGAAATAGCCCGAGACCGTGCCGCAGGACTGATCGCCGAAGGCGAGGCCGCGGCTGCTCACATCGAAGTTTCACGCCGGCTACTTGCCGCTGCTGATGCAGCCGCTGTCGAAAAGGATTGGAAAACCCGATTTCCAAGTTCCTGGCGCCGCCGCGCGGCGGGGATCGTCGCCCTTGTTATTTTGCCTGCGATCTCGGCTTCACTCTATCTGGTTTTGGGCTCGCCGCGCCTCGAAGACTATCCGCTCGCCGCGCGCCTCGAAACGAACCCGGAAACCCGCTCCATTGAAGGCATGCTGGCGCAGGTCGAAACGCATCTTGATCGTAATCCCGAAGATGGCGCGGGATGGCAGGTGATTGCGCCTGTCTATATGCGTCTTGGCCGATTTGATGATGCCGTGAAGGCCCGGCGCAATGCATTGCGGATTTTGGGGGCAACGGCCGAGCGGGAGTCTGATCTCGGCGAAGCATTGGTGGCTGCGGCAAATGGCATGGTGACCATTGATGCCAAACAGGCATTCAACCGCGCGCTTGTAAAAGATCCTAAATTTGCCAAGGCGAAATTTTTCATGGGGTTGTCCTTCGAGCAGGATGGCAAGCGCGAAGAGGCGGTCGCGATTTGGCGCAATTTGATCAAAGAATCTCCACCAGCGGCTCCCTGGGTCGCATATGTGAAGGAACAGCTGGCCCGACTGGATGGCAAGCAGCCCGAAGCAGCAAATGGTCCAAGCTCGGATGATATTGCGGCTGCGGGAAATCTCACTCCGCAGGAACAATCGGCAATGGTGCGGGGAATGGTCGAGCGCCTTGCCGAACGTCTGCGACAGCAAGGAGACGATATTGAAGGGTGGCTCCGCTTGGTGCAGGCCTATACGGTATTGGGCGAGCGCGACAAAGCCATCGCGGCTGCTGCTGATGCGCGCCGCGCACTTGCCGCTTATCCGGACCGGATGCAGCGGATCGATGATCTCGTCAGAAATCTCAGGCTGGGAAGCTGAAACGTGAGCAAACTAGATTTTATCATCAAGCAAGGATTTATCGGATGACGCGCAAACAGCGCCGTCTGAGTCTGATTGGGGTCGGGCTTGCCGTGCTTGGATTAGCCGTGCTTTTGGTTGCCTCGGCCCTGAGGGATAATATCGTATTTTTTAATTCGCCGACGGATGTTGTCGAAAGGCATGTGAATCCCGGTGCTCGTATCCGTCTTGGCGGCTTGATCAAACCGGGCAGCATTATGCGCAATGACAATATGTCCGTGCGATTTGCAGTGACCGACGGGAACAAAGACATTTTGGTGACTTACACCGGTGTTCTGCCCGATCTGTTCCGCGAAGGGCAGGGGGTTGTTGCTGAGGGTGCGCTTGACGGTGCCGGGTTGTTCAAGGCGGAAACCATTCTCGCAAAGCATGATGAAAATTACATGCCGAAGGAAGTCGCCGATACCTTGAAAAAGCAAGGCCGGTGGCAAGAGGGGGCGAAAGACGGCGCAGTCATCGGGTCTGCTCCAAAACCCCGGCAACCATGAGCAGGCAAACGTATGATTGCTGAACTCGGACACTACGCGCTTGTTCTGGCACTGGGCTTGGCGCTTGTTCAGTCGGTCCTTCCGATTTGGGGCGCTCGCGCGCGCGATCCCGTGCTGATGGGCGTCGGAAGCTCAACGGCAATTGTGCAGTTTTTGTTTGTTACTATTTCGTTCGCAGCCCTTACCTGGAGCCACGTCACGTCGGATTTTTCCGTGCTTGGGGTGTTTGAAAATTCGCATTCTGCGAAACCGCTGATCTACAAGATCACCGGCGTGTGGGGAAATCATGAAGGATCGATGCTGCTCTGGGTGTTGATCCTCAGTCTGTTCGGCGCGCTTGTTGCTGTATTCGGCGCCAATCTGCCTTTAACGCTCAAATCCAATGCGCTTGGAGTTCAAGCGTGGATTGCGTCAGCGTTTTATTTGTTCATTCTGATCACTTCGAATCCGTTTCAGCGCCTCATACCGCCGCCCTTTGAAGGGCGCGATCTCAATCCGATCCTGCAGGACCCCGGACTCGCAATCCATCCGCCGCTGCTTTATCTCGGCTATGTCGGCTTTTCGATTTCGTTCTCATTTGCGATCGCAGCTTTGATTGAGGGGCGGATTGATGCGGCCTGGGCGCGATGGGTCAGGCCGTGGGTACTTGCCGCCTGGATGTTTCTGACACCGGGCATCGCGATGGGATCGTACTGGGCTTATTACGAGCTCGGCTGGGGCGGCTGGTGGTTCTGGGATCCGGTTGAAAACGCATCGCTGATGCCGTGGCTCGCGGGCACCGCATTGTTGCAGTCCGCCGTTGTGATGGAAAAGCGCAATGCATTGAAGGTGTGGACGATCCTGCTGGCGATTCTCACATTTTCGTTGTCGTTGCTTGGCACGTTCTTGGTTCGCTCCGGCGTTCTGACATCAGTCCACACCTTCGCCAGTGATCCGACGCGCGGCGTGTTCATTCTTGCGATTCTTGTCGTGTTTATCGGAGGCGGCCTCGGGCTTTATGCTTGGCGTGCTCCGCTGCTTAAACAAGGGGGGCTGTTCGCGCCGATTTCGCGTGAGGGCGCGCTGGTCCTGAACAATCTGTTTCTGACCACGGCTTGCGCGACCGTTTTGGTCGGCACGCTCTATCCGCTTGTTCTTGAAGCCCTGACGAGTGAAAAAATTTCGGTTGGTGCGCCGTTTTTCAATGCGACCTTCGGACCTTTGTTTTTGCCGCTGATGGTTGCGATGTCATTCGGTCCGCTGCTGGCGTGGAAACGTGGCGATCTGCTTGGAGCCGGCCAACGTCTGTTGGCTGCGCTCGCCCTCGCGATGATCGGTGTGGCTGCTACCTTTGCTGTTGAACGTGGTGGCCCGGTTCTGGCGCCGTTTGGTGTCGGCCTTGCTTTGTTCATCATTGTCGGCGCGGTGACCGATATCGTGGAGCGTACCGGACTGTTTCGACTTCCATTTGAGAGCGCGCGCAAACGCGCAACCGGTTTGCCGCGATCAGCATGGGGAACAGCCATTGCTCATCTCGGTGTCGGCTTATCGCTGCTTGGCATTGTCGGGGAAACGCAGTGGGGGGCCGAGCGGATCGCTTCCGTAAAACCTCAGGAAACAATTTCGATCCGTCATTACGATCTGACATTCGATGGTGTCGTTTCGCGCCAGGGACCGAACTATCGTGAGCTCGTCGGCCAGTTCACCGTGCGCCGCAACGGAGAGACGATCGGCAGCATGCAACCGGCTCGTCGGATATTTCCCGCTCGGGCCGCAACGACAACCGAAGCCGCACTGATGACGCGTGGTCTCAGCCAGCTTTATTTGTCGCTGGGCGATCCGGAGCAAGATGGCTCCGCGACAGTTCGGCTTTATCACAAGCCGCTGGTGCTTCTGATCTGGATCGGAGCAGTCGTCATGATGCTTGGCGGAGCCATGTCGCTCTCAGACCGGCGGCTTCGCATTGGCGCGCCGAAGCCGGCGCGCGACAAGCCTGCATTGCAGGGTGCGATGCCATGAAGAAAGCTTTGTGTTGGCGCACCTTGATGGCGGCAATCGCGCTGAGTTCGGCGTTCGCAATCGTTCCGCTGAAAGCAGTTCAGCCTGATGAGGTCCTCTCAGATCCTGCGCTTGAGCAACGTGCGCGCACTCTCTCGCGAGAACTACGTTGCATGGTGTGCCAAAATCAATCGATTGACGATTCCGATGCGCCGCTCGCGCGTGATCTTCGCATTCTCGTGCGCGATCGATTGAAAGCAGGCGACGGCGATGGCGACGTTCTGAATTTTCTCACGACACGGTATGGCGAGTTTGTTCTGCTTAAGCCGCGATTTTCCTGGCATACTGCGCTGCTGTGGCTGACCCCACCTTTGTTACTGATAAGCGGCGCGCTGGTGTTGATATTCATAGGGTACCGCCGGTCCGATCGGGCCAACAGAACGGTCGGACAAGAACAGCGGGAATCCGCCTTAAGTGCTGCCGAACAGGACAGGATTGCCGAATTGTTGCGGCAGCGGTGAGCCTCGGACCTCTGAACGGTACAACATTACAAAATTTTAATCTGCCCGACAGCGCGCTGTAAGGCGACCACCCCCATCTTCTTGCTTGAAGCTTGCAGGCTCGATCCCCATCTCCAGCGCATGATCCGGAAAAAGGGGGGCGGTGCTCTAGGTTGGCAGGCAGCGCAAACAGGCAAGATGGAGACGCAGATATGACTGAGAAGGACGACCAATCATCTGGATTTAATCATCGCACATTGAGCGCGCGTCGTATGGTCCTTTTGACGAGCGTCGCAAGTCTGGGAATGGCGCTCCTTCTCAACGCTCCCGGCATGTTTCCGTCCGCGCCGTCGATTTCGGCGCATGCCGCGGAATCAACCGCGCGTCCCGTTGGCTTCGCTGACATCGTCGAGAAGGTCAAACCATCGGTGATCTCAGTCCGCGTCAAGATGGACAGCGGGCCGGCAATGACGAATTTCGACGATCTACCGGTTCCTCCAGGATCTCCGTTTGAGAAATTTTTCCGGCGCTTCGGGGCACCGGACGATGCAAATCCGAATGGTCCACGTGGCCGGCAGCACAACTACACGCTAGGGCAGGGTTCGGGATTTTTCATCTCGGCCGACGGCTATGCGGTGACAAACAATCACGTGGTGGAGAAGGCGCAGAGCGTTCAAGTTACAATGGACGACGGTACAATGTATGACGCCAAGGTGATCGGGACCGATCCGAAAACCGATCTCGCGCTTGTCAAAGTCGAAGGACGCAATGATTTCCCATACGTGAAACTAAGCGAAGCCGCCCCGCGGATCGGTGATTGGGTTCTGGCGGTGGGCAATCCATTTGGGCTTGGAGGGACGGTAACCGCCGGTATCGTCTCGGCTCGCGGCCGCGACATTGGGGCCGGGCCTTATGACGATTTCATTCAGATCGATGCGCCGGTCAACAAGGGTAATTCAGGTGGACCGACATTTGATGTCGACGGCAATGTGATTGGCGTTAACACCGCAATCTTTTCTCCATCCGGCGGCTCGGTGGGTATCGCTTTTGCGATTCCGGCAAACACGGTGAAGACGGTCGTTGCTCAGCTCAAGGACAAGGGCTCGGTGACGCGTGGCTGGATCGGCGTTCAGATCCAACAAGTAACGCCTGAAATTGCTGAAAGCCTTGGGCTCAAAAAGGCGCAAGGCGCGCTTGTAGCCGAACCTCAGGCGGGCAGTCCCGCGGCTAAAGCAGGGGTCACGTCGGGCGATGTCATCACTGCGGTTGATGGCCGGGAGGTCAAGGATGCGCGTGAACTTGCTCGAACAATCGGCGCGATGGCGCCGGGCACCTCGGTCAGACTCTCAGTCTTGCGCAAGAGTGAGACGAAGACCATCAACCTTACGCTCGGCGAATTACCGCCCGACCGGCAGGCCCGTGCCGGCCTGGAAGCGCCCGAATCTGATTTGCCACGACTTGGGCTTTCGCTTGCGCCCGCAAACAACGTTGCGGGCGCCGGCGGCGAGGGAGTGATGGTCACTTCAGTCGAACCGGGGACCCCAGCGGATGAGCGGGGCTTCAAAACCGGAGACATCATTCTCGATGTCGCGGGCCAGAAAGTGGGGAACCCCGCTGATGTGCGCAAGGCACTCGGCAATGCGCGAAGCGAAGGCAAGCGCACTGTGCTGATGCGGGTGAAATCTGGCGAGGCTACGAAATTTGTCGCGTTGCCGGTCGCCCGGGGCTGACTCCTAAGCGCTTGGAGATCAGGCAGCGACTTCATTACCAACCTTGGGCCTCGGCTCTCCCCCGAACACCCCCCAACCGGGGCCTAAGGAAGGCTGGGCGGCGGGAATACTCCCGCCGCCCTTCATTTCATTAACAAAATCCAACATTTAGCGCTCCGTTTTTCGCGCCATGCTCTAAACTGAGCTGCCTTGAAACTGAGCTGTCTAGGTTGAGTCCAAAACTGCATGCGCCTTCTCATCATTGAAGACGATTCGACGGCGGCGGATTATCTGCTGAAAGCATTTCGCGAGGTCGGCCATGTTGCCGATCATGCGGGCGACGGCGAAGAGGGATTAGCATTGGCTCTTGACGGCCAGTATGACGTGTTGATTGTTGATCGCATGTTGCCGAAGCGCGACGGCCTTTCTCTCATTAAAGCGTTGCGAACTGAGGGTGTCGAAACGCCGGCTCTCATTCTTTCTGCGCTCGGGCAGGTCGACGATCGTGTCAAGGGTTTGCGCGCCGGCGGTGATGACTATCTTCCCAAGCCATATTCGTTTTCTGAACTGCTCGCGCGTGTCGAGGTGCTTGCCCGCCGTCGCGGTGGGCGCGCCGACGAGACGGTTTATCGCGTCGGCGATCTGGAGCTTGATCGGCTCTCGCATCGGGTTAGCCGAGGCGATACGGAGATCGTCCTGCAACCGCGGGAATTTCGCTTGTTGGAGTATTTGATGAAGCATGCGGGCCAGGTTGTGACCCGCACGATGCTGCTTGAAAACGTCTGGGATTATCATTTCGATCCGCAAACGAACGTCATCGACGTGCACATGTCGCGGCTGCGCTCGAAAATCGATAAGGGCTTTACGCGCCCGCTGCTCCATACGATTCGCGGCGCGGGGTATGTGGTCCGTGACAGCGCTCGGTAAACTCATTCGCACGACGGCGTTCAAACTGACACTTGTCTATTTGACGGTGTTTGCATTGTTCGCGGCATTCCTGCTTGGCTATTTCGCGCTGAATACGCGCTGGCTGATTACCGAGCAGATAACCGAAACGGTCGATGCGGAAATCACCGGCCTTTCCGAGCAGTATCGGCAAGGTGGAATTCGACGCCTTGTTGAAGTCATAGAAGGACGATCCCGCAGGCCGGGTTCAAGCCTTTATCTCCTTACAACCTTCTCCGGCGAAGGCCTCGCCGGAAACATCGGTTCGTTGGCGCCCGGCGTCCTCAATAAAAGCGGGTGGGCCGAAACGCTGTATCGACGCCTCGACGATAGCGAAGGAGCGGATCATCAGGCGCTGGTGCGTATCTTTCAGATGGCCGGAGGATTTCGTCTGCTGGTTGGTCGCGATCTCGATGAGCGCGAGCGTCTACTCGAGATCATCATTTCAGCCGGGCGCTGGTCAATTGCGCTTGTTATCGTGCTTGGGCTTGCGGGAGGGTTCTTCGTTACTCGTCGTGTTCTCAAGCGGATCGACGCGATGACCGGCACAACGCAGACTATCATGGCGGGAGACTTAAGCGGGCGGTTGCCTGTTGCGGGGACCGGGGACGAACTTGATCGCCTTGCGGAAAATCTCAACATGATGCTGGCGCGCATTGAAATTTTGATGCGCGGCCTCAAGGAGGTCTCCGACAACATCGCGCACGATCTCAAGACACCGCTGACGCGGTTGAGAAATCGTTGTGAAGCGGCACTACGTGCGGCAAAAAGCGAAGACGATTATCGTTCGGCGCTGGAATCAACGATCGAAGAATCCGACGGATTGATCCGGACCTTCAATGCTCTGTTGATGATCGCACGGGCAGAGTCCGCAGAGTTCCCCGAAGCAACGGAAGCGTTTGATGCCGCTGAGATTGCCCGTGATGTCGGCGAACTTTACGAGCCATTGGCGGAGGAAAAAGGCATTGCTTTACGCGTGGAAGCCTTGAAGCCGATGCCGACCGAAGGCAATCGCGAATTGATCAGTCAGGCACTGGTCAATTTGATTGACAATGCGATCAAATACGCCAAACCCGAACACACATTGGCGAAGCAGGTCACGGCAGAGATTAAGATCGCCGCAGAAGAGGAGGGCGACCACATCCTTCTGACCGTGGCGGATCACGGTCCAGGCATTCCAGAGGCCGATCGCGCGCGCGCAATTGAGCGGTTTGTGCGCTTGGAGCAAAGCCGTTCGCAGCCTGGATCGGGTCTGGGACTTAGCCTTGCTTCGGCCGTGGCGCGGCTCCACCGTGGTGAATTGAGGCTTGAAGACAACAACCCAGGCCTCAGGGCAACTCTGGCGCTTCCGCGCAACAAGACGATCGCGCCGAAGGTGAGCACCGCATGAATGTGAGCGATGAATTTCTATATGTCGGCTAAAGTCACGTCGGTCATGCGTCCGCCATTTTTAAGCGACCACTGCAAGGATCCATAGTTCTTGGGCAAGCAGACGACAACGAATGTGGTCAGTTCCCAGCGCTCGTTGGCAGCGCGAATTGTAAGTGCACCGCACCCAAGCTTAGAACAAGCAGGTCGAGCGAGATTGGACGCTTGGCTCGGATCGATTGATGCGCTTATCAGGAGCGAACTTCAGCAACTGCTGCTGGACCATCCTATTATTGGCGATCTGTTGGGAGGCATTGCGGAAAGCTCCCCTTATCTGTGGGAGCTGGTGAGCCGAGAACCGGCGCGAATTGCCGGGTTTCTGCAGTGCGATCCTGACGCGCGGTTCTCTGAAATCCTTGCTCAGACATTGACGTCGATTGAGGCGATTGCTGACGAGGGGGATGCTTCCCGTATCCTGCGGCGGCTCAAGGCCGATGCCGCCTTGCTGATTGCTCTTTGCGATATCGGTGGCGTGTGGCCCGTTATGCAGGTGACGCGTGCGCTGACGCAATGTGCGGATATGGCAGTTCAGAGCGCTTTACGATTTTTACTGCGCTCAACCATGGCCGAGGGGAAATTCAAGTCGGCTGACCCCAGTTGCCCCGAACGGGACTGCGGATATTTTGTGCTCGCCATGGGAAAGATGGGCGCATATGAGCTGAATTATTCCAGCGACATCGATCTTATGGTCTTCTTCGACCCGGCCTCTCAGGTGCTCTTGCCGGGCATCGAACCCGGCCCGTTTTTTGTTCGCATGACGCGCAGTCTCGTCAAACTGCTGCAAGCGCGGACTGACGACGGGTATGTCTTTCGAGTCGATTTGCGATTGCGACCTGATCCGGCATCCACTCAGATCGCAATGTCGACGACTGCTGCCATTGGCTACTACGAAAGCCTTGGACAGAACTGGGAGCGGGCTGCGCTGATCAAGGCGAGATCATGCGCCGGTGACCTCAGTGCCGCTGCGACATTCCTGGATGAGTTGGCGCCCTTCATTTGGCGGAAACATCTCGATTACGCGGCAATCTCCGATATTCAAGCCATGAAGCGGCAAATACACGCTTACAAGGGGCACGATGAAATCGCTGTGGAAGGCCACAACATCAAGCTGGGTCGCGGAGGAATCCGCGAAATCGAATTTTTTGCCCAAACTCAGCAATTGATTGCCGGTGGTAGGCATTCCGAGCTGCGAGACCGGGCAACGCTGGTGACACTTGCGGCCTTAAGCGCGGGCAGTTGGATTGATGCCGAAGCCGCGCGCGAACTTGACGAGGCTTATCGGTTTTTGCGGATTGTCGAAAATCGGCTGCAAATGATTGCCGACGAACAAACGCATACCCTTCCAGATAAGCCAGAAGTGCTCTCGCAATTTGCACGGTTTTCCGGTTTTCCTGATCGTGAAGCGTTTGCGCAGATTCTAGTCAGCTATTTGCGGATTGTGCAGCGCCATTACGCTGGCTTGTTTGAAGATGATCCCACCCGTCGGCGCACCGATCGCACGCTTATTTTTCCGGCCGAAACCGATCATCACGAAACACTGGACACGCTCACGGCCATGGGCTTTCGCCAGGCGCTCATCGCATCGGCAACGGTGCGGCGATGGCTCTCTGGTCATTACCGCACGCTTCGTGGAGAGTTTGCGCAGGCTGAATTTTCCGATCTGGTGCCGTTATTGATTGAAGGTGTTTCGCGCTCGGAAGATCCGGATCGGACGCTGATTGCCTTCGATCGCTTCCTTTCAAATCTTCATGGTGGTGTGCGGCTTTTCTCGCTGATGCGGCGAAACCCCGATCTGGTGGCGCTGCTTGTGCGAGTCCTAGGCATGGCGCCCCGGATGGCCGATATCGTTGCCCAATTTCCTCAAGTGATGGATGGGTTAATCGATCCGAGTTTCTTTGCCATGCTGCCTGATGCGCCAAAGCTGCGCTCCCGGCTTGACCACGCAAAGGCACAATCTCGTTCTTACGAAGAGTTTTTGGATTTCACACGGATCTTCGGCCAAGAAAATATGTTTTTGATCGGTACACGGATTTTGTCCGGCACGGTCTCCGCCGAGCAGGCAGGCGAGGCCTATGCGCGGCTTGCGGATGTGCTGATCCAGGATCTTCACGGTGCTGTCGGGGACGACTTCTCGCGTATCTACGGCCGCATGGAAGGCCAACAAAGTGTGGTCCTCGCACTCGGAAAACTCGGCGGTCGGGAGATGACCGCAAGTTCCGATCTTGATCTCATCATGATCTATGACTTCGAACAGGAACATGCGGAATCCAGCGGGCCTCGCTCGCTGTCCGGCAGTCAATATTTCGCGCGCTTAACGCACCGGCTTATTAGCGCCCTGACTGCGCAAACTAATTACGGCGCTCTCTATCATGTAGATATGCGGCTGCGGCCATCGGGTCGCTCCGGGCCGGTTGCGACTCACCTTGTCGCCTTCGAGCAGTATCAGGAAAACGAGGCCTGGACCTGGGAACATATGGCTTTGACGCGTGCGCGTGTCGTTTCGGCTACGCCGGGCTTCGCCGAACGGGTCGAGCATGTCATCAAAACAGTTTTATGCCGCCCGCGCGATTTGGATGTCCTTGCCGACGACGTTGTCGAAATGCGGCGCGCGATTGCGCTGGAAAAAGGCGATCGGGAGCGCTGGGACCTCAAGTATGCGGCGGGCGGATTGATCGATCTTGAATTCATTGCGCAATATTTGCAGCTTGCGCATGCCTCTCAACACTCCGGGATCCTCGATACGTCAACAGCGGTGGCATTTGAGAAAGCCTGGCGGCTGAACCTCATTGGCCCGGAGGATGCTGAAATTTTGCGCGGTGCGTCACGGCTCTATCATAACCTGACGCAGATCTTGCGATTGTGTCTTAACGGGCCCTTCGATCCTAAGACGGCGGGCGCTGAGTTACCTGGTCTATTGGCGCGAGCAGCGGATATCCCGGATTTCGCAACGCTCGATGCGCACTTGATCGAGGTCCAGGCCAAAGTTCGAGAAAGCTTTACGCGGATTATCGGCCGAAATCCCTGATTGTTGAGACTCAATATCTAACCACATTTCCGCAATAGGATTTCCGCGTCGGCCTCAAGCCGTGTCGGGATCCGCACCGTCACTGCCGTGCCCACACCGAGCGTTGAGCTGATGCGGATCGTGCCGCTGTGAAGCTCGATCAGTGATTTGGCAATCGCAAGGCCAAGTCCCGATCCTTTGTGGCTCTTCGTGAGTTGGCTTTCAACCTGTTCGAATGGCGTGCCAAGATTCTTCAGCGCGTCTTTTGGAATGCCGATGCCCGTATCCTCTATCGTGATCACTGCATGATCGCCTGCAAGCCATCCACGCACGGCAATTTGACCTCCCTCGGGCGTGAACTTGACCGCATTTGAAAACAGGTTCCGGGCAATTTGCCGGAGTGCGCGCCGGTCGGCTTGCAAATTGATATTTGGCGCAATATCGACGTCCAAAGTTAGATCTTTGTCGCGTGCCGCATCGGCGATCGCCTGCATTGTGTGCGTCAATTCTTGATCGAGATTGCATTCTTCGAGATCAAGGTGTGTGCGGCCGGCCTCAATCCTCGACATTTCAAGGATGTCATTGATGACGTTGAGGAGATAAGTCCCACTCTTGCGGATGTCGTGGCAATATTCGTGGTATTTTTCTGTGCCGAGCGGTCCGAAAAGAGCCGATCCCATAATTTCAGAAAAACCGATAATGGCGTTGAGTGGCGTTCGCAGCTCGTGGCTCATATTGGCCAGAAACTCTGATTTTGCCTGATTGGCCGCTTCGGCCCGCTTTTTCTGTTCGGCATATTTTTCCGCGAGATGCGCGAGTTGCTGTGTTTGCCACTCGAGCGTCTGCTGTGAATTCCGCAGATCGGCGATCGTCGCCATAAGACGTCGCTCGCTTTCCATCAATTTCTCTTCATGAGCTTTGATCGGCGTAATGTCTGTTCCAACCGAGACAAATCCGCCGTCTTTTGTGCGGCGCTCGCTGATGTGAAGCCAGCGTCCGTCTTCGATTTGTGCTTCGAAAGTGCGAGCGGCATCCGGCGAGCCGTGCTCCCCACGCAATGGTTCGCGGAGAAGTGCTGCCGACCCCGCCTGCGCAACAACCCCGTACTCCGTGCCCGGCGCTACGTTTTCCGGCGACAGGCCATGCAGGCTTTGGAATTTCGAATTGCAAAGGACCAGGCGATTGTTCGCATCCCAGATAACAAAGGCTTCCGAAATGGTTTCGATTGCATCGCGCAGCCGCCGATCGGCCGCGGCGCTTTTATCTGCCAGATCTTTCTGCTCGCTGATGTCGATGACAATCCCGATAACATGGGGGCCGGCTTCACCGGGCTGGTGCACCAATTCGCATCGTGCCCGCAACCAAATCCACTCTCCGCGTGCATGGCGCATGCGGAAAGCCCGATCGATTGCAGTGGTCTGGGCGTCCGCCAACTGAGCGGCGAGCTCATAGAGTTTAATGTCGTCTGGATGGATCAGGGCGCTGATTTCTCCGAAGGTCAGCAGGTCCTCCTTGGCATCAAGTCCAAGCATGGCAAACATGGACTGAGACCAGAAAATACGGCCTTTGGCGAGATCCCAGTCCCACAATCCGCATCGTCCCCGGTTGAGAGCGGTATCGATGCGGCTACGAACAGTATCGTAGATCACGTCCGCTTCCCGAGCGCGCAACGCTTGCCAATGAAACGCAAACCCGAGGATCAGCAGGACGAAGCCGGTTGTTGCAAACAGAGTGATTGTCAGCACCGTGTCCGACCGCCATGCCGCAAGGGCGGTTTGACGCGACTGGATGACGACGAGTTGTTTGAACGGTGCGCGCAACGGCCGCACCACCGCAATAAGCG
>DATAIA010000688.1:0-5574 GCA_036262895.1 Xanthobacteraceae bacterium | reverse complement strand
CGAGTGAGAGCCCCCCTATGGCCTTCTTCCCTCCCCCAACCGGACTCAGGAGTTCCTGAGTTCGGCGTTAAAGAATGCCGAAGTCGGAAACATCCGACTTCGGGCGAGAGACGGGCGGTGCCGAGCACTGCGAAGCAATGGCGTGGATTCTCGAAGGGCACCCCCACCCGGCTCGCTTTGCTTGCCTCCCAAAAAAGGGGAGGGAAAACACTGCACCGCGGTATCGGATAAAACCCGACTTGCGATAGAGCCATACTCACACAAGAATCCAGTTGCATCGGCGATTCTAAAATCCCGATTGCAAGATAGAGCACAAAAGGTTCGTACTTGAGGACAATCGCGTGCGAGGCCGTTTCGTTTGGGCATTGTTGATTGGATTGGGGCTCGCCGCCGTCCTTCTTGCCAGCCATCGTGAGCGGGAGATTATTGCTGGCCTGAATAGCGACGAGTTCGCGTCGCTTGTTTTTCAGGGAGCAATCCTGCTCCTTGTCGGTGGAGCGGTCGTTGCGATGTTTCGCGAGCGATTCCCCCAGGCCTTGAGAGCCGCACTGTACTGGATTGTGATCGCACTGGTATTGGCGGTCGGGTACACATACCGATATGCGTTGCGCGACGTTTCCGATCATGTGCTTGCAGAGATGATCCCTGGGCGTGCCGTTTCACGAGGCAAATCCGTTGAAATTGCTCGCGGGCGGGTCGGCGAATTTCAGGTTTCGACCCAAGTCAACGGGGCCAAAATTCCCATGGTTCTTGATACCGGGGCAAGCGCGGTCGTACTCACGCAAGATGCGGCCCGTGCTGCCGGTCTTCCGCTGGAGGTGCTGTCCTATTCCGTCAATGTCGAGACGGCAAACGGACGCGCCCGCGCCGCTCCCGTGACCCTTGATAGACTTGCAATCGGTACAATCGTGGAACGGTCTGTTCCGGCGTTGATCGCCCAACCCGGGCAACTCAAAACCAATCTTTTAGGAATGAGCTTTCTCAACCGTTTGCAAAGTTGGGAAGTGCGCGGCGACCGCCTATTGATGCGCGGCTATCCCTAGAGAATGATCCGGAAAAAGCCTGCACTCGCGAAGTCATAAGTCTTCTCAGCCGATCACGCTGACCATAAGTCGCAGAGAAACCACCAGCAAAAATACGCCGAGCGCAACTTCCAGCTTGCGTTTTGAGAGTATGTAAGCGAGCCGCGCGCCGTAGCTTGCAGTGAGACTTGATATCGGCGCCATCAATGCGACCCCAATCAGCGAGACGAAGCCCACCGAAAATGGGGGCAACAATGCGTCGCGCGGCAAACCGGCAAGCACATATCCGATTGTTCCGGCGATTGAGATCGGCACACCCAACCCGGCCGAGATTGCCACCGCGTTATGAATCGGCCTGCCGTGCAACATCAAGATCATATTGGAGATTGACCCGCCGCTAACGCCCATCAAAGAGGCGCAGAGCCCGACGAGAAACCCATAGCCCGACATTGCCGGCCCGCGCGGCAATTCGTTGGCCATCCGCCATGTCTCACGCCCGAACAGAAGGCGGGCCGAAATAAAACCGGCGATGATTACAAACGCGATTTTGAGCACAACTCCGGGCGCAAACGCAGCGGCCAAGGATCCAGCAGCCACGCCAAAAATTGCGGGCAAGGCCCATTGCCTGACCACTTCGCGGACCCCTTCTCCCTTGTCGCGATGGGCAAGATAAGAGCGAATTGTCGTCGGAACGATGATTGCAAGCGAGGTGCCGACACACAGTTGCATGCGCACCTCTTCCGGCACGTTGAGCGCCCGAAACACTTCATAAAGAACGGGCACAATAACCGCACCGCCGCCGATGCCGAACAAACCGGCAAGAATGCCAGTGACAACGCCGCCGATAATAATGGCGGCGGCGAGTAAAACGATTTCGCCTAATGAGACTCCCAGCAACATGCCTGCGCCATCGGTGAACAGAGTTCAGTTTTCAAGCGGCTGCGCGGGATCGATCCGTATCGCCCACCATGGCGATTGCATCCGTCAGCACATCCAAGCCGGCATCGGGCCGCACCGCATGGATGGCAAGATGCCGACGGAATGCCCGTGCACCCGGCACGGCATGGAATGCCCCCAGAATGTGGCGCGTTATCGAGTGCAATCGTGTGCCCTGCGTAAGCTGACGCTCGATATAGGGACCGAATGCGGTCAGCGCAGCCTTCATTGTTTCAAATGGAGTAGCCTCGCCGTGAAGTAGTGGATCCACAGCCAGGAGCCGCCACGGTTCCTGATAGGCCGAGCGTCCCATCATCACTCCATCGAGTTTCTGAAGATGTTCGCCTGCTTGTTCGACGCTGACGATGCCTCCATTAAGTACAATCCGAAGCTTCGGGTGGGCCGCTTTGAGCCTGAACACCCGATCGTAATCGAGCGGGGGGATTTCGCGATTTTCCTTGGGCGACAATCCCTTGAGCCACGCCTTGCGCGCATGCACAATTAACGTGTCGACACCGGCCCTTTCCACGCTTTGCGCCATTTGCTCAAGCGCCTGCTCGGGATCTTGATCATCGATGCCGATACGGCATTTGACCGTCACCGGCACTTTCACCACCGCCCTCATCGCGGCAACGCAGGCGCCCACCAGATCGGGCTCGGCCATAAGGCAGGCGCCAAAACGCCCGCCTTGCACGCGGTCGGAGGGACACCCGACATTCAAGTTGATTTCATCAAATCCGAGATCGGCGCAAATGCGCGCCGCATCGGCGAGCGCCACAGGATCGGAACCGCCCAGCTGAACCGCAACGGGATGTTCGCCGGGGTCAAACGCCAACAGCCGCTGCCGATCGCCGTGAATAACGGCTCCGGTTGTGATCATTTCCGTATAGAGCAGCGCGCGCCGCGTGAGCAGGCGGTGGAAGAACCGGCAATGCCGGTCTGTCCACTCCATCATCGGGGCCACGGAAAATCGGTAATCCTGATAGCTCACTGTGTTCTCTAATTTGGTTGCACCGGAAGGAAAGCAGGAGGTTATGTAATACTGAATAACCACCGACAACCCTTATCATTATAGAGTGTTCGCTGCTGAAAGCTGAGGAGCGAGTACACGGTGGTTAATACACCGGAGGATCAATAATTCGAGATCTCGATGAGGTTGCTGTCAGGATCACGGATATAGACCGACTTGATTGGCCCCGTAGCCCCTGTCCGAGAAACCGGCCCCTCCTCGATAGCAACGTTCTCGCGGCGAAGGATCTCCAATACTTCGACTAGTGGAGTATCTGCGATTAGGCAGATGTCCGCCGAACCAGGCATTGGATGCCTCGCCTTCGGCTCAAACTCCTGCCCGGCTTTGTGAAGGTTTATCTTCTGATTACCGAAGACCAGCGCCTTTCGCCCCTCACCGAAGGTAACAACCTTCATCGAGAGGACGCGCGCATAGAAATTGCAGGTAGCCTCTAAGTCAGCAACCGTGAGAACAAAATGGTCCAAATGAGAGATTTGCACTAGTCCCCTCCATCGCCCGCGGCTGCCGACGTTTCACGTTCCAAGCGCTTTAATTTGTTTTAGCCAACAGATAACCCGGCCACCACGGACCGGAGATTTTCGGTTCGATAAGCCACGCATCTCGATTGAAGATGCCGTTTACGCATGCAGAACAAGCCATTGTGGCCGCTCCCGCTGGAGCAGGAATCTGGCTTTCAATGGACCAACGGATTAGCAAATCCGGCGACAAGCTTTGCCAAATCAGCTTGGCGGCCGGTGCCTGTCTTTTCAAACAGTCGACTGAGATGCGTCTTGACGGTGGTTTCGGCGATGCCGAGTTCCTCCGCAACCTCAGGAACCCCGCCGACATCAACAATTGCAAGCAGCACACGCGCCTCCGTGGGCGTAAGCTTGTAGGCGCTACTGATAACATCCTGCTGGGTTTTGCTGCCGAGTGCTGTTTTGCGGACGAATAGCGCTGCGGCAGCCGTATAGGTGATGCCTGTTCCTCGCCGGGTGCTTGCGGCCAAAGGCAGCACATGCGCAACATAGCGCTCCCCATCGTCCGCAATCAGTGCGACCCCTGTGCTTTTGACCGCAGCCGCATCAATTTTCTGTGCCAAGGCGAATGCTTGCCGCAATGTTTGATCGGTTTGCGGGTCGCGTGCAACCAACCGGCCCCCAAGTGATCGCAGCAAATCGTCGCGACTGAGAATGGAATGACCTGCAGCATTGGCGTGAACGATGCGGCCATTCGGGTCTACGAGAAACAACCCGGCGCTCAGTCCATCAAGGATATCGGCAATCGTGGCGGACTCAGACTTCTTGAGGTCGATGACCCTGCCAATCAAGATTGCACGGCGCACATGCGGAATAACCAGCCCGAGACGCCGGCGCATTTTGCCGTCAACAGCCGTGTTTTTTTCGTCGCGCACCACACTGAGATAGGCCGAGCTCGTCCCCGATTTTTCTGCCGTGGCATGAGCCGCATCGCCGCTTCCCTGCGGTTGCAGCCATTCCTGATAAAAGCGGCTCTGACAAAACTCATCATAAGCAACGAGATCGGGAACGCTCTTGGCCTGTTCTACATCGCAGAAAAAAAGTGCGGCGAGCGGATCGAACTCCCAATAGGTTTCGGCATAATCCTGCATGTAGCGGGCATCGACACCAAAGTAGTAGTAGGCGCTGCCGAATTTGCTAACCGAATCCTTTGATAGAAGTCCGCAGGCTTGCGTGCCGACAAATGCGGCAATGTTTGCAAGAGTGTCGTTCCACAGGACAGGATCGAGCGCCGCATCGTAGATTTGTCCTACGAGCTCACTCAGCCGTTGCGATTCATGCATGCCGCCCACCCGGCCTGCCGATATCGAGGCACCAGTCATTATCGGACCGTTTTTTTGTCATTCTTGAAGGGTCCGAATTTAAAGCTCGATCCGATGCGCTTAGGTCAGGATGTGGGAACAATGCTAGCCCCCAAGTAGACCTGAACTTACAGCATTTTTCTCCGAAGTGGGAACGTCTCCCGAGAGAATGCCGCTATTCTGGAGAAGCGCGATTCCCCTGGGGAAAATGTCTGGAGGTCTAGCAATCTAGGATATTCCTCGATCAGCGCTGCTACCGGCGCCGATCTGTAGAGAAAAAGGAAAGATCCCAAGCAGAGGATCTTCCCAGTTTCATAATCAGAACCATCAATAATCCTGGTGATGACGCTTATTCCTGGTGATGGTGTTTATGGTGGTGGTGATGGTGCTTTTCCTTCTTCTTGGTAGGTCCAGGAGTCGCGCAAGGGCTTGAACCATCTGCAAACTTGACCTTGCAACTGACCGGTTGTTTGACACCACTTTCATTCTTCACTTCACCGACTTTTACCTCGCGAAGTTTGGCACTGGCGCCCCCGGTTGCAGCAAGCAAGACGGCGCCACTGGCGAGAATCGCAGTTAACATATTGGCAGCTTTGACGGTCTTCATGATTTCACTTCCATGTTTGGCGGCCATTTTTGGCCTGCTATCAGTTATCATTCTCACCATTGCTGAGCCTGTGACCCATCTCACAGCGCGAAACACCACCGCGCCCTTCCGTTTTAAGGCGTAAAACAAGAAATTGTGGATGACCTGCCACTGCAATCAG
>DATAIA010000687.1:0-6084 GCA_036262895.1 Xanthobacteraceae bacterium | reverse complement strand
ACTACATGGTGCAGAAGGCGGTCGAGATGGGCGTATCGCTGATGCAGCCGGTGTTTACGCGCCATAGCCAGACTGAGCGGATCAATCTCGACCGAATGAAAGCGAATGCGGTCGAGGCAGCGGAACAATGTGGGATCCTCAACCTGCCGGAAATTGCCAGCCCTCGCGCGCTTGCCGATGTCATCACCACATGGGACAGCACACGGCTGCTGGTGCTCTGCGATGAAGATGCAGACGTAACCGATCCGGTGTCTGCACTTGCGGAGCGCCGCTCAAGCGCAGCCAACCCCATTCCTGTCAGCGTGTTGATCGGCCCTGAAGGCGGCTTCGCCGCACAAGAACGGGAAGCATTGCTCAAGTTTCCAAATGTCATTCGGCTTTCTCTCGGTCCTCGCATATTGCGGGCCGACACCGCGGCTGTTGCAGCGCTCGCGCTTGTGCAGGCTGTGCTCGGCGATTGGAAATAAAGCGATTTCTCCAAAAGCTTTGTTCTTCGGAATCACAGGTCGAATCACAGGTCGTCGTCGCCCGGCTTGACCGGGCGACCTAGTAATCGCGATCGACCGTTGTTTGGCATAATGTTGCGTCTCGCAAATATTTTCCAAGGTTATTGGATTACCCGCCTTCGCGGTCAATGACGGGCGAGCGCACTGCAGCTGTCCCGACCGTGAGCGTCTAACTTCGACAAAGTTCGTCTCATGAAAGCCGGAAAGCAGACCTGTTTCCGGCCGAATTAAAAAGGAACTTACCCCCGCGCCGTTGGGGGGATGGAGCATTCGGCGCCTCCTGGCAAATCGGAAAAGGGGGGACCATGTCCGATGCATTTCGATTCGGAATTGAAGAAGAATATTTTCTAGTCGACGCGGAAACGAAATCGGTTGCGGGCATCATGCCTGCTGAGCTTTTGCAGACCGCTGCAGAAGTAACCGGTGGCCGGGTCTATGGGGAACTGCTGCAATCGCAAGTCGAGGTAACAACCGCACCTCACGTCAGCATTTCGGAAGCGCAGGAGGAATTACGGTATCTGCGGCATACGGTGGCGGCGGTTGCGCAAGAATATGGTTTTGCAATTCTTGCGGCCGGCACGCATCCGACGGCTGCCTGGTTGAGCCAACATCCGACCGAGACCGACCGCTATGAAGCAGTCATGAACGATCTGCAGATGGTCGGCCAACGCAACATGTTATGCGGGCTACACGTTCACGTCGAACTGCCCGACCCCGATGAGCGGATCGACATCATGACTCGGATGATGCCGTATCTGCCGCTCTTCGTCGCGCTCGCGACATCTTCGCCGTTCTGGCAATCACATCCGACCGGACTGAAGGGGTATCGTCTGGCGGCTTACGATGAATTGCCGCGCACCGGTGTGCCGGAGCTGTTTCGCACGCCCGGTGAATATGCCTCCTACATCGGCGCGCTGGTGCGCGCCGGCGTTATCCAGGATTCCAGCTATGTGTGGTGGGCGATCCGGCCTTCGCTCAAACATCCGACGCTTGAATTGCGCGCGCCGGATTGCTGCACACGCGTTGAGGATTCCGTTGCGATTGCAGCACTCTATCGTTCGCTGGCGCGTCGTCTTACGCGTAACCCTTGGGTCAACTGGGATCTCACGGCCGTGCAGCGAGCAATCATCGTGGAAAACAAATGGCGCGCTCAACGCTATGGCGTCAACGGAACCTTCGTACACGAGGACCTCGGTGCCGTTCCGGTTGCCGAGTTGATCGATCAGATCATTGAGGACGTAACACGCGATGCCGAAGCGCTCGGCTGCCTTGCCGAAGTCGAGCATTGCCGTTTGATTGCCGGTGCCGGAACGTCGGCGGACACTCAGCTTGCGGTGTTTCAGCAAGCGCAGGAGAAAACGGAAAACAACAACGAGGCTTTACGAGCGGTTGCCAATTGGATTGCCGAAGCGACGTTGCAGTAGGGATGTCACGTAAGAAGGAAGCCGACCCTCATGGAGACGGCCGGCTTCCAAACCTTGCTACTTACCAATGATGCCACCGATACCAGCGATGATGCCAGTAGGGCCGGTGGACGATGACAGGACCGCCATAAGCGGCATAAGGCGGGCCGTAATAATACGCAGGCGTGTCGTAATAGTAATACCGCGGCGCGGTCGCCGCAGCCAACGCACCTAACGCCAAACCGCCGATGATCGCGCCCGGCCAAACACCGTGATGGTGATGCCATCGGACATCGGTTACATCAGCCGGTACGGCGTTCTTAACGGCAGCCGCATTCGTCGCGACCGGGGCCGCCCAGGATGGAGCGACGGCCGCGGCCACTACCGCGCCCGCCAGTCCGATCGAAGCCAACCTGTTTCGCGTGTTCATTAGGTTGTCCTTTCCTTTTCTTGTTATGTGCGCGGGCGCTTCGGCCCATGCAGACACGAAGGACAACAATCAAGGCTTTGCCAGGTTCCACACAGCAGCCTGAATAATCATTCATATCAATGGCTTAGAGAAAAAAGCTGCTTGGCTATGCAGTGTCCGCAAAGGTCAAGTAAAGTTGCACGGGGGTGACATGGCCAAAAATCCTGCACGTGAGCGTTTGAGCCGCGGTGAACCGGCGCTCGGTATTGGGCTGCACCACGCCCGCACCATCGACATTGCGGCCGCTATGACGAGTTGCGGCTATGACTGGCTGTTTATTGATCTCGAACATGGGACGATGCCGCTCGATGTCGCCGCCCAAATTTCGCAGGCCTCGTTGACAGCCGGCATCACGTCGATTGTCCGGGTTCCGGCGGGACAATATTCGCTGGCGACCCGCGCGCTCGATGGCGGTGCACTCGGCATCATCATGCCTCATATCGACACGGCGGAAGAGGCACGCTCAGCCGTTGATCATTTGAAATATCCGCCGCTCGGCCATCGTTCGGTCGCAGGCGGCATGCCGTATCACGGGTTTCGTTCGGTTCCGATCGGCGAAGCTGCGGCTCAGCTCAATGCCGAAACTCTTGTGGTCGTGATGCTTGAAACGCCCCAAGCCATCGCCAATGCCGATGCGATTGCGGCCATCGAAGGTGTCGATGTGTTACTTGTCGGCACAAACGACCTGTTGATGGAGATGGGATTGCCTGGTCAATTTGCGCGTGCAGAGGTCGAGCGGGCCTATCAAACAGTCATCGATGCGTGCCGCAAACACGGCAAATGGCCCGGTATGGGCGGCGTCTATACAGATGACCTTCTGCAAAAATATGTCTCGCAGGGCATGCGTTTCGTGATCGTGGGAAATGATCGTTCCATGCTGATGGAAGCAGCCGACCGGCGCGCGAAGCTGCTAAGGAGCTCCTAAGAATGGCAACCCGACAGCAGCGTTTAAGCCAATTCAACGATGGCATGCCACCACAGGTGGATGATCCTGTGCAGTTACTCTGCGAAGATCACAATGGAACTTATGTGCTTCCGTACCTCTGCCACTGGCGGGACGACGCGTGGCATAACTCCGCAAGCAGCGAGGTGATCATAGTCAAGGTTGTGGGGTGGCGTGTGCCAATTTCCAGCAATAAAATTCGTAGATGATGATCTGATTGATTGAATATTATTTCTTCAGACGATATCCCGTCCTGAAAATCCACCAGACCACGGCCATGCAGGCGATCAGAAACAGGAGCGTCATGCCCAAGCTGACGCCGACGCTGACATCGGCCATTTCAAAGAAGCTCCAGCGAAAACCGCTGACCAGATAAACAATCGGATTGGCCAACGTGATCTTCTGCCAAAGTGGCGGCAGCACGCTGGTTGAATAAAACGTCCCGCCCAGAAACGTTAGCGGCGTAATCACCAGCAGAGGCACGATTTGCAGTTTTTCAAATCCGTCGGCCCATACGCCGATGATAAACCCGAGTAGGCTAAAGCTCACCGCAGTCAAAACAAGAAACGCGATCATCCAGACCGGATGCGCAATTTGCAGCGGCACGAACAATCCCGCCGTTGCCAAGATGATGATCCCGAGAATGATTGATTTCGTCGCTGCTGCTCCGACATAGCCGAGCACGATTTCGATCGATGATACGGGGGCCGACAACAACTCGTAAATCGTGCCCGTAAACCGGGGGAAATAAATACCGAACGAGGCATTCGCGACGCTCTGCGTCAGCAGCGTCAGCATGATCAATCCGGGAACGATGAATGAGCCGTAATTAACGCCTTGAATTTCCGTGATGCGGGAGCCAATTGCCGCGCCGAACACCACAAAATAGAGCGAGGTTGAGATGACGGGCGAGACGATGCTCTGCAGCAGCGTGCGCCCGGTTCGAGCCATCTCAAAGGCATAGATCGCACTGACGGCCCGCAGGTTCAGGTTCATCGCTTCACCAAATTGACAAAGATCTCTTCCAGAGAACTTTGCGTCGTACTCAAATCGTGAAAACCAATGCCGGCTTCTCTGAGATCATCAAGAAGAGACGTAATCCCAGTGCGCTCGGCCTTCGTATCGAAGTCGTATGTCAGTTCGCGGCCGTCAGCGCTCAACATCAGGCCATAGCCTGCAAGTTGTTTGGGAATGGCATCGAGCTTGTGGCTGAGCTGAAGCGTCAGGTGCTTTGTGCCGAGTTTGCGCATCAGTTCGGCTTTTTCCTCGACGAGAATGATTTCGCCCTTGTTGATGATGCCGATGCGATCGGCCATCTCTTCGGCTTCTTCGATGTAATGCGTCGTCAGAATGATGGTGACGCCGGATGCGCGCAGCGCCCGCACCAGGTCCCACATGTCCTTGCGCAATTCGACATCGACGCCGGCTGTGGGCTCATCCAGAAAGAGGATCTGAGGTTCGTGTGACAGCGCCTTGGCAATCAGCACGCGGCGTTTCATGCCGCCGGAAAGCGTCATGATCTTGTTGTCTTTTTTGTCCCACAACGAGAGATCCTTCAGGATCTTCTCAATCAAGGCGGGATTTTTCGGTTTTCCGAATAATCCGCGGCTGAAGCTGACCGTGGCCCACACCGACTCGAAAGCATCGGTCGTGAGTTCTTGCGGCACCAATCCGATCATCGAACGCGCGGCGCGATAATCGGACAGGATGTCATGCCCATCGACCGAAATCGCGCCTTCAGTCGGGTTGACGATGCCGCAGAGGATGCTGATCAGTGTTGTCTTACCGGCCCCATTGGGGCCGAGCAGTGCAAAAATCTCGCTACGACCGATGGTGAGGTCAATATTCTTCAGCGCTTTGAAACCTGAAGCGTAGGTCTTTGAGAGATTTGAAATAGAAATGATCGGCTGCATGCGGATGCAACTTGGTTGGATGATTTTAGGCCCGTCATCCTGAGGTGGCCGTGCACCGCAAGTCGGGTTTACCCGACTTGCGTATTCAATAGATGCCGATCTCGGGTAAACCCGAGATCGGTGCACGGCCCTCGAAGGAGGCGGGCCGTTCATCCTTCGAGGCTCGGGCTTGCGCCCTCGCACCTCAGGATGACGGAAAACGAACTAACCCGCTTCGCGGAATTTCGCAGCGGTTTCCAGATCAACAGAAACAAGCTGGGATACGCCGCGTTCCGCCATGGTGACGCCGAACAACCGGTTCATGCGCGCCATGGTGATCGGATTGTGCGTGATGATGACAAAGCGCGTATCCGTCGACTTGGTCATTTCATCGAGCAGGTTGCAGAACCGGTCGACGTTGTGATCGTCCAGCGGCGCATCGACTTCGTCGAGCACGCAGATCGGGGCGGGGTTGGTGAGGAACACCGCGAAGATCAGCGCCATGGCGGTCAGCGCCTGTTCGCCGCCTGAAAGGAGCGACAGCGTCGCCGGCTTCTTGCCTGGAGGTTTTGCGATGATCTCAAGCCCGGCTTCCAGCGGGTCTTCACTTTCGATCAGTTGCAGCTCGGCGGTGCCGCCGCCGAACAACTCGGTGAACAGCCGCTGGAAATGTCCGTTCACGACTTCAAACGAAGCAAGCAGGCGCTCGCGCGCCTCGCGGTTGAGATTCTGGATGCCCTGACGCAGTCGCTTGATCGCCTCGACCAGGTCGTCGCGCTCGGTGGTCAGTGTGGTGTGCTGGGTTTCGACCTCGCGCAGCTCTTCCTCGGCCCGCAGGTTGACCGCGCCGAGGCGCTCACGATCGCGCCGC
>DATAIA010000686.1:0-1808 GCA_036262895.1 Xanthobacteraceae bacterium | reverse complement strand
GGTGGCCGAAGGACCGTGGGGAAAGCGACGATTTCTCGAGGCGGTGGGGTTCGGGGCAATCGCCAAGGCCATCTCTCATAGCGGACCCAAGCCGCCCAAAGCTCTTCGCATCGATTCCGGCCGGGAGGAGTTGCAAAAATTCCTGCAGGATGCGGAGGCGGAACGCTTCGAATTCAGCGTTGATGGCGAGCGGTTTGCTGGAGATTTCTTGCTGCTTGAGGTGCTCAACCTGAAGCTGACCGGCCCGGCCCTCCCGATTCTCTTCGCTGCCGCCCCTGACGACGGATCGCTCGAGATCGTTTTTCTGATGGAGAGCGAGAGGGAGCAGATGACGGCGTGGCTCAAACATCCCGAAGACGCACCCTGCCCTGTTCATGTACGCAAGGGCCGTAAGATCGCCGTTGAGTGGAGACACAGCTACGCGAGGATAGACAGCAGGGTCTATCTGCCTCCGAAGGGGATCAACCCGGTGAAGATCAAGCTCGAGAATGACGGCCTGCAGGTGCTTGTTCCGGAGTCCGATCCTCCTCCGCAGGCATCTCAGCCTCAGCAGGCTGCGCCTTAGGCGCTTCTTGGGGAGAGTCGAACACTTCAGCGAATCTATCGCGAGTTCTCTGGTCGGTGTAGTCGAGGCAGAGCGGCGTAATCGAGATGAAGTTAGACCGCACCGCCCAAAGATCCGTGCCCTCACGCGGCTTGACACGCCGCGGCTCGATGCCCACCCAATAATATGCTCTGCCCCGCGTATCGAGCCGGTCCTCGATGCGCAGAAATCCCGGATCACGCAGACCTTGAACCGTCGCTGCCATCCCCTTTACTGCCGCGGGTTCACAGCTTGGATAGTTGACGTTAATCACCACGCCCTCGGGCCAGCCGGCATCAAGCAGTTTCCGAACAAGATCGGCGCCGTGCTCCATCGGCGTTTCCCAGATCGGCAGCTGGCGGCCCTCTTGGCCGGTTTCAACCGGTCCGCAGACAATGCTCATCGCGACCGACGGAATCCCGAGCAAAGTGCCCTGGATCGCGCCGGCAACGGTGCCGGAATAAGTAATGTCGTCGGCGAGATTCTGCCCACGATTTACGCCCGATAAGACGAGATCTGGCGGCTGTTGCCGCAAAAGAAAGCGGACGCCCATGATCACACAGTCCGTGGGCGTACCCTTCACAGCGTAGTGCCGCTTGTCGAGCTCGCGCATGCGCAGCGGCTCAGACAAGGTCAGCGAGTGGGAAGCGCCGCTGTTATCAGTCTCGGGCGCGACGACCCAGACATCGTCGGTCAGATCGGTAGCGATTTTCTCTAGGACATCGAGTCCAGGGGCTTCAATGCCGTCATCATTGGTAATGAGGATACGCATGGCAAGGAGTCTTGGCGTGCGAAGGCGAAAGTCCAGGGACCGGATTTAGTTCCCCTTTTTTAGGTTTGCTGCATGGCTCCCTGTCCCACTCCAAGTTCATAATAGACCTTGGCGAGCCAAGGGTAACCTGTCGCAGACTGGGTCGAAATGACCCTTTGCAGCGTCAAAACTTCTCCAGATTTGGTCGATAAAGTTCGCTCAAATGGTTCCCGCGACCACGAGGCGATGACATGGGTAGGCCCTTAACTTTACGTGAGGCGTTGGCCTCCGACCGACTGGCAGACTTTGTGCGGCAAGCCGAGGCTCACGGCGACGAACTGGCCAAAGGCTCCGAGCTTGAGCGCGCACTCGCTTTGCTCATTACGCAGCGACGATCGGAAATTTGCCGTCAGTCTCAGCTTAAAGTCGGGGATATCGCTTACTACGAACGCATCCGCATCTGAAACAAGTTGG
>DATAIA010000685.1:0-5163 GCA_036262895.1 Xanthobacteraceae bacterium | reverse complement strand
CGTTTGCTGCGGATCGGGGTTCCGGCTGCGGTTGTTGTCGTTTTTGCCGGGCTCGCGCTCGCAACGTGGTTCAATCCGTTGCGGATGCTTGCCAAACTTCCGATCGGCGTGGGTCCGCTGTCGCTCTCGGGCGGCAAGGTGACGATGGAGTTGCCGCGTCTGTCTGGCTATACGCACGATTTGCGTGCCTATGAGTTGACCGCGCGTACTGCTGCGCAGGATTTCACGGCACCGGATCGCGTCGAACTCAAGGAAATCCGCGCCAAGGTGGAAATGCAGGATAAGGCTGTTGTGGAAATGCAGGCCGAAACCGGACTGTTCGATACCAAATCCGAGATGCTCGTGCTTGGCGACGGCATCGTGATCAAGTCTTCCGCTGGATATGAGGGCCGTCTGCGAGATGCAACGATCGACATGCGCAAAGGCGATATCGTTTCGGACCGTCCGGTTGAGCTGAAATTGCCTAACGGCTTTATCAACGCGAACCGACTTGAGGTGCTGAACTCGGGCGAGGTCGTGCGTTTCGACGGCGGTGTCACCATGATGGTTACGCCCCCAGGCGCCGATCAGCAGAAATCCGAAAAAGCAGGCGAGCCATGAAGACCGTCATCGCACGCCGTTTTTTATTCGCTACTGCATTTGTCGGTTTGTTGGCCGCGCCGGCAATTGCGCAACCGGCTGCTTCCGGTCCACCCAACGCGCTCCAAGGCTTTTCCCAGAATCGCAATCAGCCGGTCTCGATCAACGCAAATTCGTTGGAAGTGCGCGACAAGGAACAATCGGCGACCTTCAACGGCGACGTTCAGGTCGTTCAAGGCGACACCACGCTCAAATGCCGGACGCTCAATGTATTTTACGAACAGGGCAGCGGCAGCGATGGATTGCAGGCGGCAAAGCCTGGCCCCGGAGGACAGACGCAGATTCGCAAACTCGAAGCCAAGGGCGGTGTGGTTGTTACTCAGAAAGAACAGATCGCAACCGGCGAAATGGGTGTGTTTGATATGCACACCAACACGGTGACCTTGAGCGGCAATGTGGTGATGACCCAGGGACAAAACGTGCTGCGGGGCGAGCGTCTGATCGTCAATATGACGACGGGTGTGACGCGGGTCGAATCCGGGAAATCGAAAAATGGCACGGGACAGGTGCAAGGCCTGATCGTGCCGGGCAGCACGCCGGGCGGCAATCCATTTGCGCCGGCTGCCGCAACTCCAACCGGCTCTCAGCCTGCGCCATCTGCAAAACCCGCAACCGGTCCCAAGGAGACGCCGAAACCGGAGAGACCCGCGGTCTCGGCACCCCTCAGGCTCAACTAACGGCGCCGATCGACATTGAAAGCGCCTTCAGGAGCGACTATCACCGGGTTGGTTTCGAACCTCCGGTCATGGTGATCTCGCAAAAGCCTTGAGGCTGGCGTGCTCGACGACATTCTCGCATTGCTTAGACGCCGTCGCGCACCTGCGCGCAAGCGAAAGCCGGCCCCCCGGGCAAGGCGCAAGGATTCGCGTCCCATTGATCCGTCAATGTTCGACGCGCGGCATATCCTTGATCATCCCGCCTATACGGGTCAGCACCAGAATCACCCCCAACAAGTTCCGTCGCGCCAAATTCCATCGCGCCAAGCCGCTGCGGACGGATTTCTTGCGGTGCACGGCGTTGAAAAAACCTTCGGCACCCGCAAGGTCGTCAAGGGCGCAAGCCTTTATGTGCAGCGGGGCGAGGCCGTCGGATTGCTGGGACCGAATGGCGCCGGCAAGACCACAATTTTTTATATGATCACGGGCCTGATCAAAGCCGATCGCGGCCGTGTCGAGCTTGACGGGCATGACGTCACTGCGCTGCCGATGTATCAGCGCGCGCGGCTCGGCATCGGCTATCTGCCGCAGGAGGCTTCAATCTTTCGCGGCCTCAGCGTCGAAGAAAACATCAGGGCTGTGCTTGAAGTTGTCGAGCCGAGCAAGCGCAAGCGTGAATTTGAACTCGATGCGCTTTTAGATGAGTTCAGTATCACGCGGCTGCGCAAGACGCCTTCGATTGCGCTTTCGGGCGGCGAGCGCCGCCGCGTTGAAATTGCCCGCGCGCTCGCAACCCGCCCGGCCTATATGCTGCTTGACGAGCCGTTCGCCGGCATCGATCCGATCGCGGTGGGGGATATCCAGGCGCTGGTGCGCCACCTCACGCAGCGCGGGATTGGCGTTCTTATTACCGACCATAACGTGCGGGAAACGCTCGGGTTGACCGACCGCGCCTATATTATTTACTCCGGCGAAGTGCTGCGCGAGGGCCGTGCCGATGAAATCGTGGCCGATCCCGAGGTACGGCGGCTCTACCTCGGCGAAGAATTCCGCCTTTAACGGAAAGCTAATCCTTAAAGAAGTCGCTAACCCGCGCCATACTGGACAAATCGTAACTTGATAACATGCAAGATACGCGCCGATTTTAACGACGGCAGCGCCATTCTGGTGTAGATTCGTCCCAGCCGACGGAGAACCAGTCGCTTAAACCGCAGCACCATGGCGCTCACCCAAAAACTCGAGATTCGTCACGGCCAAGCCCTGGTCATGACCCCGCAGTTGATGCAGGCCATCAAGCTGCTGCAGCTCTCGAATCTCGATCTCAACGCCTATGTTGAGGGTGAGCTTGAGCGCAATCCACTGCTGGAACGCGCAGGCGAGGGCGAAGGCGATGGGTCCGAGAGTGATCCCGTCGATTCAGAGGAACGCGGTTCTACCGAACCTCAATCGGGTGATTGGGCCGGTGAAAATCTGGAAACCAGCCGAAGCGCGATCGAGGGTCGTCTCGGCACCCAACTCGACAACGTATTTCCCGACGATGGCGGTCAAGCGCCAGTCCGCCCCGGGACCGAAACAATGCCGGTCACCTCGGAATGGGCGGGTGTTGGCGCCGGCGGTCATAGTGACGGCGACTATAATCTTGAAGCCTTCGTCTCGGCAGAGATCACGCTTGCGGATCATCTGAACGCCCAATTGATGGTGGCCATCAGTGATCCCGGCGAGCGCATGATCGGACAACATCTCATCGATCTCGTCGATGATGCAGGCTATCTCGCAGGCGATTTTGAGTCGGTGGCTGAAAAGCTCGGCGCGCCGATGACGGATATCGAAGCGGTTTTATCGGTCCTGCAAAACTTCGATCCGCCCGGCGTGTGCGCCCGGAATCTTCCTGAATGTCTGGCCATTCAGTTGCGCGAACGCGATCGGTTCGATCCGGCAATGCAGGCACTTGTCGCCAATCTCGACTTGCTGGCGCGCCGCGACGTTGCCGCACTCAAGCGCGTTTGCGGTGTCGATGACGAAGATCTCGCTGACATGATCGCCGAGATCAAGCGCCTCAATCCGAAGCCGGGCTTTGCTTTTGGGTCGACCATTGTGCAGCCGGTGGTGCCGGATGTGTTTGTTCGTCCCGGACCTGACGGCGGATGGCTCGTCGAGCTTAATTCCGACACGCTGCCGAAGGTGTTGATCAATCAAATCTACTATGCGCAGGTGGCAAAGACCGCGCGCAATCCTACTGAAAAGGCCTATCTATCGGACTGCATGCAGACAGCCACATGGCTTGTGCGTGCGCTTGATCAGCGTGCGCGCACCATTCTGAAAGTCGCGACCGAAATAGTTCGTCAACAGGACGCGTTTTTCGCGCACGGCGTGCGGCACTTGCGGCCGCTCAATCTCAAAACGGTTGCCGATGCCATCAGCATGCATGAATCGACGGTATCGCGTGTGACTGCCAACAAATACATGGCAACGAGTCGCGGCATCTACGAGCTCAAATATTTCTTCACGTCGGCAATTGCTGCCGCCGACGGCGGAGAAGCTCATTCGGCGGAGGCGGTGCGCGACCGCATCAAACAACTCATTGATATGGAGCTGCCCGGCGATATTCTTTCCGACGACACTATCGTCGAGAAATTGCATGCGACCGGCGTCGACATCGCGCGGCGCACTGTTGCGAAATATCGTGAAGCGATGCGCATTCCCTCCTCGGTTCAGCGCCGTCGGGAGAAACAGGCTGCTATGGGGCCATCCGCATGATTGCTTGCTTGAACGGGCGGCAACCACCACATGCGGGCTGGCGCCCTCAAGATATCTACAAAGCGTTGTTGATTGAAGAACAGGTCTAAAATCTGACACAAGGAGGACGCGCGATGTCGTTTCGTGTTTCAGGTAAAAACATCGCAATCGGCGAAGCACTTCGGGAGCGCGTGAGTTCGCGTATCACGCAATCGCTTTCCAAATATTTCGATGGCGGATTTTCCGGACATGTCACGGTCGATAAGGAGGCCTTCGGCTTTCGAACCGAATGCGTGATTCATCTGGATTCCGGCACAATTCTTCATACCGAAGCCATGGCGACGGATGCTTATGAGAGCGCCGATCAAGCCGCCATTCGTCTTGAAAAGCGATTGCGGCGCTACAAACGACGTTTGAAGGAGCATCCGGCAAGACGCTCGAACGGTAAGCCGCAGGAGCCGATCGCTCCAAGCTATGTTATTGCTGCGCCATCGCCCGACGCCGATCACGAAGTGACAGGATTTGAGCCTGTCATCATCGCCGAATCGACCACCGCGCTCCGGCAATTTTCCGTCAGTGAGGCAGTCATGGAGCTCGACATGACGGGAGCCCCCGTCGTCGTATTCCGCCACGCCGGACATGGCCGCATTAATCTTGTGTACCGGCGTCCCGATGGGCATATCGGCTGGATCGATCCTCCGGCTAAGATCGAGGCTGACGGGAGTTGAATGCACCATTGACGCCGCTGCGGTCCGTCCCTATGGTCCGCGGCCTTTCGCTGCTTGAGCGGGTAAAGTCCGGCTCCAGCGACGGAGATGAAAGCCAGATACCGTCGAAGCGTAGCCAAGCGAAATTCGAATCTCCTACTAGAGACATCGCAACTAGATCAATACGATCTGTTCATCGAGTACAAACCTACCTTCGGATCTGGGATCCATGCCGCTCACCGATCTCGTCGCGACGAACACGGTCATTCCGGCGCTAAAGGTCACCAGCAAAAAGCAGGCGATCCAGGAACTTGCCGCGAAGGCGGCAAAGCTTAGTGGCCAGAACGACCGCGAAGTTTTTGAAACGCTGCTCCAGCGTGAGCGACTCGGCTCGACCGGTGTGGGCAACGGCATTGCCATTCCAC
>DATAIA010000684.1:0-1545 GCA_036262895.1 Xanthobacteraceae bacterium | reverse complement strand
CCGATGCCCTGGAGCAGATGCGCACGCTGGCTCTGCTGGGAGAGAGCGAACAGGCAATGCAGGAAGTCCGTGGTTACGGATTGGAGGAAGAATGAAGTTTGTTGACGAGTTCCGGGACGCGGACTTGATCAACAAGACCGCGGAAGAAATCCGCCGACTCGCGGGCACCACCCGGCATTACCGCTTCATGGAAGTCTGTGGCGGCCACACTCACGCCATTTACCGGTTTGGCTTGAAAGACATTCTTCCTGAAAACATCGAGCTGATTCACGGTCCCGGCTGCCCGGTTTGCGTCCTGCCCATGGGACGAATCGATGACGGATTGGCGCTTGCCGCCGATGACCATGTCATCTTTGCCGCATTCGGAGACATGATGCGGGTGCCCGGCACGCACGGCAGTCCGCTGGAATATAAAGCTCGTGGTACCGACGTTCGTATAGTCTATTCGCCCTCCGATGCGCTGAAGCTTGCGCGGATCAATCCCGATCGCCATATCATGTTCTTTGCCATCGGCTTTGAAACTACCGCCCCCTCCACCGCGCTTACCATCATGCGCGCGCGGGCGGAAGGCATTCACAATTTTTCTGTTTTCTGCAATCACGTCACAATCATTCCTGCCATTCGCGCCATTCTTGACTCGCCTGATATGCGTTTGGACGCATTCATCGGGCCCGGTCACGTTTCCACTGTGATCGGCTGCCGCCCCTATGAGTGGATTGCCAAAGATGAGCGCAAGCCCATCGTAGTTTCCGGCTTTGAGCCGCTCGATATCCTGCAGGCGATCGTCATGATCCTGCGGCAGATGCGGGCTGGCGAAGCCAAAGTCGAAAATCAGTACAAGCGGGTGGTTCCGTGGGAAGGAAATCGTGCTGCCTTGCGCGCCATGGGCGAGGTTTTCCAGCTCCGGCCTTATTTCGAATGGCGTGGCTTAGGGTTCATCTCGCAATCCGCCTTGCGAATCCGCGATTCATACGCAGAATGGGATGCCGAGCAGCGTTTTCAGGTGCCCGGTGTCCGCGTCACTGATCCCAAAGCGGCGCAATGCGGTGAGGTTCTCAAGGGCGTACTAAAGCCTGTGCAATGTAAGCTTTTTGGCAAGGAGTGCACTCCGGAACATCCTTTGGGTGCGCTGATGGTTTCTTCGGAGGGATCGTGCGCGGCGTACTTCAACTACGAACACCGCAAGGCGATGGCAACCAGTCTGAGCCGCTCAGCCTGAGCTCTGCACCGGTTTCATCTATTGAACCCAGGGTGCGGTTTCGTGATTCTCAGATCGAAATGGCCCATGGCGCTGGCGGTAAAGCCAGCCGCCGATTAGTCGAAGGTCTTTTTGCTCCGCTTCTCTTCGGAAGCAGCGCCGAACCGCTCACCGACTCTGCCCGGGTCTTGGTTGACCGTACATCGGTCGCAGTCACCACCGACAGTTTTGTCGTCAGCCCTCTAAGTTTTCCCGGAGGTTCCATCGGAGAGCTAGCGATCAACGGCACAGTCAACGATCTCGCCGTCTCCGGCGCACGGCCGGAAGCAATTGTCGTCACTTTCATT
>DATAIA010000683.1:0-16313 GCA_036262895.1 Xanthobacteraceae bacterium | reverse complement strand
GGTACTATCGTCGTCGATGTACTGGTTTTATGAGATGAGCCATGCCGCGCTCAATCCGTCACGGGCGCTGGCCGATGCCACCCGGTTCTATTTTAAAAATCCGATCAATCCGTTCTCCTATACGACGTTCGGCAAATCGATGGCGGCTGCGGCCGAATTGTTTGAACGAACAACCAGACGCTATGCGCGTCCGGAATGGGATATTTCTTCGGTGCTGGTTGGCGGGGAACGCGTGCCCGTTCATATCAAAGCCGTTTGGGAGCGCCCATTCTGCCGGCTGCTGCATTTCGAGCGGCGGTTTGAACGCCAACCGCGGCGACCGCAGCCGAAAATGCTGATCGTGTCGCCGATGTCGGGCCACTTCGCAACGCTGCTGCGCGGCACGGTGGAAGAATTTCTGACCAATCACGAGGTCTATATCACCGATTGGGTTGATGCGCGCATGGTGCCGGTGGATGCTGGCCGTTTCAACCTCGACGATTACATCGATTACGTCATTTCGATCCTGCATACATTAGGCGAAGACGTCCATGTTATCGCCGTGTGCCAGCCTTCCGTGCCGGTGCTGGCCGCTGTGGCAAGCATGGAAGCGGCGAACGATCCTTATGTGCCGCGATCGATGACCTTGATGGGCGGGCCGATCGACACGCGCCGCAATCCCACTGCGGTCAACAAACTCGCGGAAGAGCGCGGCATTGAGTGGTTCCGCAATCACGTCATCACGCAAGTGCCGTTTCCCCATCCCGGCTTTGGACGGGAGGTCTATCCCGGGTTTCTGCAGCTCAATGGTTTCATGAGCATGAACCTCGACCGGCATATCGAAGCGCACAAAGAGTTGTTCATGCATCTGGTGCGTGGCGACGGCGACTCCGCGCAGAAGCATCGCGAGTTCTACGACGAATATCTCGCGGTCATGGACCTCTCGGCAGAATTCTACCTGCAAACCGTCGACACAGTGTTCGTGCGTCACGCGTTACCTAAAGGCGAGATGACCCATCGCGGCGCTCCCGTGGATCCCAGCCAGATCCGTCGTGTGGCGTTGATGACCGTTGAAGGCGAGAACGACGACATCTCCGGTGTCGGTCAAACCGAAGCGGCGCATCTGCTCTGCACCAACATTCCTGCTGATCGAAAGACCCACTATCTCCAGCCAAGCGTCGGACATTACGGCGTGTTCAACGGGTCACGTTTCCGCGCCGAAATCGCGCCGCGGATTTCCGATTTCATCCTCTCCCATGACGGCGAAGCCGCGCGCCGCAAGTCATTCGGAACGCCCAAACCGGCGTAAACGCCGGGAGATGAATCGACGCCCCCGCGCGGGTTAAAGCTCCCGTTCCCTCTACCTAATTACCAATAAACAAGCTGTGATCGGCCGCTGAAGGGTGCGGGGAATCCGGGCTCCAGGCGGCGGCTTTGTGGCGGCTTCGCGACTATTCCAAGGCAGATCTGGCCAATTGCGGCATTCTGAAGAATTGAATATTAATTCATTCCTGAAAGCCACTATATTTCGTAGTCTTAGCGCGAATTAACCGCTTCCTATGGAGGGAGCAAACATTCTCTTCAAAACAGGTGTACAGGCCGCGGAATATGGCACTATGACCAAGGGGAAAGACATCTCGGACTGAGCTGCTATGGCTACACGCGCCCTTCTTTATCGACGGCCAACCGAGCCGCAGGCGATTGAAATTGCCTGCGACGGCGCGCTGTTCCTTGTGCGGGTACGCAGGCACCGTCAGGCTCGCCGCTATACGCTGCGCGTCCAGGCCGCGACGCGCGAAGTGGTGCTTACGATGCCGCCGCGCGGCAGCTTGAAGGAAGCGCGCGAATTCGCCGACACACACGGCAGCTGGATTGCTGCACGGCTTGGTCGTCTTCCCAAGGCCGTCCCCTTCGTCAACGGTACCGACGTGCCGTTGCGCGGCGTGCGCCACCGCATCGTGCATCGTCGCGATGTGCGTGGAACGGTGTGGATCGATGCCAACCATCCCGGCGATCGTCTACTTTGCGTCGCGGGTGATTCAGCCCACGTCTCACGCCGGGTTTGCGATTTCCTCAAGCGCGAGGCAAAGCGCGACCTTGAAACCGCAAGCCGGAATTACGCCGCAAAGCTTGGCGTTCCGATCAAGCGGATTTCGGTGCGCGATCAAACAAGCCGCTGGGGTTCCTGCTCTACCACCGGCGTCCTGTCATTTTCCTGGCGCTTGATCCTGGCGCCTCCGCACGTGCTCGATTATCTCGCAGCCCATGAAGTGGCGCATCTCGTTGAGATGAACCACTCGGCGCGGTTCTGGCGCATCGTTCGCAAATTGTGCCCCAATTATGAGCGCGCCAAAGTCTGGCTCGACGTGCACGGCACCGATCTGCATCGCTATGGTGAGCAGGAGGTCGGCATATTGCTGCCGCGGCGCGGGCGACGCGGTCAGATCGTCGACCGCTTGGGTCTCTGATCTCCGGGCAAACGCTTAGCGTTTGTCCCAAGGGAAAACCGGTTCCCACGCCCGCCTGCGTAGGTGCGGGCTTTTCCCGGATCATGCTCTAATTATCGTCCGAACAACTTATCCATCAGCCAGGAATCAAGACCCGCACTCGTATTGCCGCGCGAGCGGCTTGAGTCTTGCGCGACGGGTGGCTGATCCGGAATGGGTGCGGGCGGCAGGAATTGATTGTTGCTCGGCTGCGGACCCAATCCCGGCAAATTGATCGGTGCCACGTTCTGATGCGCCGTTTTCATGAAACGGCTCCAGATTTCGACCGGCAATCCGCCGCCCGTCGTTTTGCGCGTCGGTGAATTGTCATCGTTACCGAGCCAGACGCCGGTGACGAGATGGCTGGTATATCCGATGAACCAGGCATCGCGGAAATCCTGGCTGGTCCCGGTTTTGCCAGCCGCCTGCCAGCCTGGAAGCTCCGCCTTGCGCGCGGTTCCGGTGAGCAGCGTCTCCTGCATCATGGCATTCATCATGCCGACGTGGCGCTCGTCGACGATGCGGCCGAGGTTTGCCGGCTTGCTGCGATAAAGCATTTTGCCATCGGTCGTATGCACGCGGTCGACGACGTGGGGCGCAATGGCGCCGCCGCCATTGGCAAACGGGGCGAACGCAGACACCAGCTCGACGACCGAGACTTCCGAGGTGCCAAGCGCAATCGATGGATTGGGATCGAGCCTGGAGGAAATCCCCAGCCGATGCGCTGTGCGCACCACCGATTGCGGTCCGAGTTCGACGGCAAGCCGTACCGCGACCGTATTCAATGACAGCGAGAGGGCGCGTGTCAGCGTCACCGGACCAAAATATTCGTGGCTGAAATTCTCAGGTCGCCACCCCTTGAGATCGATCGGCCGATCATCCCGGATGCTGTCGGGGGTGAGCCCGCGCTCCAGCGCGGTCAGATACACAAACGGTTTGAATGCCGAGCCGGGCTGACGCTTGGCCGAGACGGCGCGGTTGAACTGGCTCTCGGTGTAATTGCGGCCCCCCACCATTGCCCGCACGGCGCCCTCCGGCGTCATGGCGACAATGGCGCCCTGACCGACGCCGAATTTTTCGCCCTTGTGGAGGAGTTCATCCGACAACGCCTTCTCGGCGGCGGCTTGCAACGCAGGATCGATTGAGGTTTCGACCACGATATCCTGTTCGACGCGACCGATCAGATCGTTGAGGATGTCCATCACCCAGTCGGCAACATAATTGCCGGCGCCTCCCGGAACCTGCTTGAGGATTCGCGGCGCGTTGAGGAGCGCAACCTTCGCCGCGTCATCGCTGACAAAGCCGGCGTCAGCCATGGCGGCAAGCACAATTTGCGCACGGCGCTCTGCGCCGTCGGGGTTGCGGGTGGGTGCCAGGCGTGAAGGCGATTTGACGAGCCCCGCCAATAGTGCGGCCTCGGCAAGCGTCACCTGCCGCGCCGATTTCCCGAAATAACGTTGCGCCGCCGCCTCCACACCATAGGCGCCGGCGCCGAAATAAACACGATTGAGATAAAGATCGAGGATCTGCGCTTTCGTGTATTTGCGCTCCAGCCAGAACGCGAGCACCAGTTCCTGCAGCTTGCGATGCATGGTGCGTTCCTGCGTGAGAAACAGATTTTTGGCGAGTTGCTGGGTCAATGTGGACCCGCCCTGCGACAGCCCGCGGTGTAATACGTTGGCAACGATCGCACGCATGACACCGATCGGATCAAAGCCGTGGTGGGTATAGAATCGGCGATCCTCAACAGCGATAAACGCTTGCGGCAGATAAGCCGGTAAGTCCTTCAGCGGGACCGCTGCACCCATTTCGCCGCGGGTGGCAAGCACGCGACCGTTGAGGCCCGTGATCTCGATGGAAGGCGGACGTTTGGGAACTTCGAGTGACTGGATTGGCGGCAAATGCGCGCCGACCCAGGCAATCAGACCGATGACGGCGATCCCGACCCAAAGCCCGAGAACAAGCCCCCAATAGGCAAGGCGGCCTAGAAACGAACGGCGCTTGACACGCTTGTCGGCACCTTTGTTGGAGCGGGAGCGAGATCGTCCACCGCTACCACCGGAGGAGCGAATCGGTTGGCGCTCACGGGATGCGCGTGGGGGCGATTCGGGCTCATCGTCGGCGTCGACCGGGCCGCCGACGCGGTCACGCGCGTCAAGACGCAGATCCAGTTCCGCTTTTGACTTGCCCTTCCCCCGCGGAGCGGCATCTGCGCGTGTTTTTCGCCGTCCCCCCATAACCCGTCCTGCACCCCGTCCGCATCGCGCTGTGGCGGACTTGGCCCGAACGCTAGATCGCGCGGTTTAAAGTGCGGTTAAGCAGGCTTTCCAGGGCTTTCCGCTAACACCATCGATCTTCAGGCGCGCTTCAATTCAACGAAATTGCAAGCGCGCCGCGATACGAAACTCACTGGATTTCTTTTCGGGCGGCACAATGAACTGAGGCTTATTTGCAACACACCATGGGACGGTAGCGCCAGCCTGCAACTCTCTGTCTTACATGCGTTGCCTCTTGGCAATATCCGGCATAAAAGACTGTACCGGCCCTGCCGGGCAAACCAACTGGGGGATCTCCAATGCGCAAAGGCGTCATTTTCCTCGCCGTCCTCGCCGCGGCATCTGCACCGTCGTTCGCTTTCGCCAAACACGCCAAGAAGCACACCATGAAGATGGCCGCTGCAGCTCCGGCCGATCCTAACGAAAATGGTCGTCGTCTCGTTGCCAATGGCCTGATGCAGATCTTCGTGCCGCTTCAATCGATGGCACAGCAGGGCATGAAGAAGTAATTCGATTGCTGCGCGCGTAACCCCCCACGGGTTTCGTCGGAGCAAGCGGCTTTTTGCCTCAAATCGGCGCCTGGACATCCAGGTGCCGATTTTATTTGTGGATACCGATACTATTTGCGCGAACTGCTGAAGCCCCCACCTCGCCTTTGCGGGCGTAGACTTTTCCGGATCATGCCCTAGCGAGCGGGCCCATTGACCAGCAGCTGAACAAGGGCTCGTTTGATCGCGGCCTGGCGTGGCGGCGAGGTAATCTGCGCACCCAATAGATCCGTGACATAAAACACGTCGACAACACGCTCGCCGAATGTTGCGACATGCGCGGAGGCAATGTTGAGGTTGAGCTTCGATATCGTCGCCGTCAAATCGTAAAGCAATCCCGGACGATCGAGCCCAGTGATCTCCACGACCGTGTATCGGTTGGACCACTGATTGTTGATGAGGACCTCCGGCTCGACTGCGAAGGCCTTGAGCCGCCCTTGGGACGTACTGGCGCGTTTCGCCACCACTTCCGGCAAACGCAGCTTCCCGCGTAAACCTTGCTCAAGATTTTCTGTAATCCGCGCGGCCCGGCGCGTTTCATCCTCGTCGCGTTCGAATTCACGTGAAAGCGAAATTGTGTCGAGGGCCAGACCGTCGGTGGTCGTGTAGATCTGCGCATCAACGATATTGGCGCCAGCCGCCGCGCAGACACCCGCGATGATCGACAGCAAGCGCGGATGATCGGGCGCAAGCACGGTGAATTCGGTTACGCCCCGAACGCGATCGAAGTGAATCTCCGTTGCGAACGAGTGCCCGGCTTGTTCGGCGGACCGCACGAACCGTGCATGCTGAACGGTATGCGGCAGGTCGACTTTGAGCCAATAGGCGGGATAGTGACGCTCGACATAAGCATTGAGCGCGTCGGGCGGCCAATCGTTAAGCTCCGCGCGAAACTCGTCCTGGGCGAGCTTGACGCGTTTGCCGCGATCGACTTCGGAAAATCCGCCGGTCAGCACCGGCTCGGTTTCATAATAGAGAGTGCGCAGCAATTGCGCTTTCCAACCATTCCAGACGCCGGGACCGACCGCGCGGATATCTGCCGCCGTGAGGATTGTCAGAAGCTTCATCCGCTCAAGCGACTGCACGACGGCAGCGAAATTCTCAATCGTTTTGCGATCGGAAAGGTCGCGCGATTGCGCAACGGTCGACATGACGAGATGCTTTTCGACGAGCCAGGCGATTGTTTCCGTTTCAGCCGGCGAAAATCCAAGGCGCGGGCAAAACCGGCGGGCAATCCGCGCACCGGCAATCGAGTGATCCTCGATCCGCCCCTTGGCGATGTCGTGCAGAAAAACCGCAACGTACAACATATCGCGATGGCGCGGCTGGATGGTCCGCATCAACTCGATGGCAAGCGTTAGTTCGTCGTTACCGCCGCGTTCGATCTCGGCAAGTATGCCGATGGCGCGCAACAAGTGCTCATCCACCGTATAGTGATGATACATGTTGAACTGCATCATCGCGACGATGCGACCAAACGCCCGCATAAAACGGCCGAGCACGCCCGCTTCATTCATTCGCCGCAGCACGGTTTCCGGATCGTTCTTCGATGTCAGGATTTCGAAGAACAGACGGTTGGCTTCGGGGTTGCCGCGCAATTCGGCGTCAACCAGATCCAGCGAACGCGTAACCGCATGGAGCGCGTCCGGATGGAACGCAAGCCCATGGCGATCGGCAAGATGGAACAGGCGGATCAGATTGACCGGATCGCGCTGAAACACGTCGCGATCTGCGATGTTGATGCGATTGTTGTCGACAATGAAATCTTCGGTCTCGGCAAGCACCTGTCTTCGGCGCGGCTTGAGCTTGGCCATGACACGGCTCAGCACCGGGAGTGATTTAGCCTGACGATGTTCCAGGCCCGCGCACATGATCGCAGTCAGATCGCCAACATCCTTGGCAATCAGAAAGTAGTGCTTCATGAAACGCTCGACGTCCTGAAGGCCCGGATGCTGCGTATAACCAAGCCGCACCGCAATTTCGCGCTGGATATCGAACGACAACCGTTCTTCCGCCCGCCCCATCAGGAAATGCATGTGGCAACGGACTGACCAGAGAAAATCTTCGCAGCGCCGAAACAGCAGATATTCCTGACGATCGAATACACCGCGGTCGATCAGTTCTTCAGGCTCGCGGACGCGATACACATATTTTGCGATCCAAAATAACGTATGCAGATCGCGCAATCCGCCTTTGCTGTCCTTCACATTAGGCTCGACCAGATAACGCGACTGGCCGGCGCGGCGATGTCGCTCCTCACGCTCGCCAAGCTTTGCGGCCACAAACTCTGCCGCCGTATTCTGAATGATTTCCTTATGGAAACGCGCGTTGAGCTCATCAAACAGCTTGCGATTCCCAAGCAGAAAACGCGACTCCAACAGCGCAGTACGGATCGTCATGTCGGATCGCGCCTGGCGCAGGCATTCGTCGACCGACCGGGTCGCGTGGCCGACCTTCAGTCCCATGTCCCAAAGACAATAGAGAATGGCTTCGGCGACCGACTCGCCCCACGCAGTCTGTTTGTATGGCAGCAGAAAAAGCAGATCGATGTCTGAACCCGGCGCGAGCAAGCCGCGCCCGTAACCGCCCGTCGCGACGATTGCCATGCGTTCGGCTTCGGAGGGATTATCGGAGGGATAAAGATGCTTGGCCGTAAATTCGAAAATGATGCGAATCAGCTCGTCCTGCATGGCACAGAGACGTTCGGCGCAAAGGCGCCCGCGCCGGTCTTTGAGCAGCAGGCGCTCCGCTCGGGCACGCGCTTGCGTCAATTCCGCCTTAAGCTGCTGGGCAAGGGCAGTGCGCAGTTCGCGCTCATTCCCACGAGCCTTGGCAAGTGCTTCTAGAGCGGCGCTCACCGCGTCCGCATCGAACAAACGCGATGCATCGTCGTTGGCATATTCTGCGAGTGCGGACATTGGGTTCTGCTCTAAACGTTTCCGCCCCTTCTGAAAACCGCATTGCACCGACTGCGACGATCAGGACAGGATGTCGCGCATTCCGAGCATAGCGATAGGGGCTTAGAAGAGAGTAGAATCTTCAAAGCCCCGTAAACTACATATCATTTTTGTAATTTTAATATATTGACGAGACCTGTGCGGGTTTTTAAATGCAGCTTGGCGCCGATTTGAGCGAGCAGCTTGCGGGCGCTTGAAAAATGCAGCTAAAGCGCGGGGGACATGTCCCCTTCGCACTCGTCTGCGAATGGGAGATTCACATGTCTTTTCTGTCTCGGCTATCCTTTCTATCTCGACGTTCCCTTCTTGCTTCCATTGTTCTGGTAAGCCTCGCGCCGACCTCCGCGCTCTTTGCGGCCGAAAAGCCCAAAGAGATCCGCATCGATTGGGCGACTTACAATCCAGTTTCGCTTGTCCTGCGGGACAAAGGCCTTCTTGAGAAGGAGTTTGCGGCGGATGGAATTGCCATCCGATGGGTGCAGACCCTTGGCTCGAACAAGGCGCTGGAGTTCCTCAATGCCGGGTCGATCGACTTCGGCTCCACCGCCGGAGCCGCCGCCTTGGTCGGCCGGATCAATGGCAATCCCATCAAATCGATTTATGTCTACTCGCGCCCGGAATGGACCGCGCTCGTTACGCGCAAAGATAGCCCGATCACCAAAGTTTCCGATCTGAAGGGCAAAAGTGTCGCTGTGACCCGCGGCACTGATCCGCACATCTTCCTGGTTCGCGCATTGCAGGAAGCCAAGCTCACCGAAAAAGACGTGAAGATTGTCCTGCTGCAGCATCCCGATGGAAAAACCGCGCTGATCCGAGGCGACGTGGATGCCTGGGCCGGTCTGGATCCGATGATGGCGGCCGCCGAAATAGAAGATGGCGCCAAACTCTTCTATCGAAAGCCGGAGGCCAATACCTGGGGCGTTCTCAACGTCCGGGAAGACTTCCTCAAAGATCATCCCGATCTCGTTCGCCGCGTGCTTGCCGTTTACGAACAAGCGCGCCGTTACTCGCTCGCCAACCCGGACGACGTCAAACGCGCATTTGTTGCCGCAACCAAGCTTCCCGATGCGGTCGTCGAAAAGCAACTCAAAGAACGCACCGACCTGACCAACGGCCGGATCGGCGCACCGCAGCACGACTCCATTCTGGCGGCCGGCCTCGCCCTTCGGGAAGCAGGCGTGATCCCCGCAAATGTGGATGTGAAGGCAGCCGTTGACGGTCTGATCGATGGCAGCGTGCCGCTGCCCGCGCAATGACGCATGGGAAGGACGATAGACCGGCCCAAGCGAAACATTGAGACCGTTAACTGCAAGGACCGCGAATAGGCGGCACAACAGAGACAATGCATTGCATTCCGAGCGCCGCGCATGTCTTTAGAGCGTATGACCGCATCGGCTAACTCTTCACTGGCGACCGAACGTCCATCGCACGAGCGCCTGAGCCGCTTTGCCGGCCCGGCGCTCGGCCTTGTCTTGCCGGTCGGCGTTGCGCTCGCCTGGGAACTAGCCGTGCGGTTCGGTTTGTCCGACGGCCGGCTCATTCCGCCGCCGTCGCGGATTTACACGACCGTCACCGAACTTGCTCAAACCGGCGAACTTCAGCGCCACATCCTTGCGACACTGCTCAGGATGGTAGCCGGTTTTGCTGTGGGCACCGTTGCCGGAACCTTGCTCGGTGCGCTTGCGGGCTATTCGGGTTTGGTGCGCCGCCTCATCGATCCGACACTTCAAGGACTCCGTGCCGTTCCCTCGATCGCCTGGATCCCGCTGTTTATCCTTTGGCTTGGAATTTTCGAAACATCCAAAGTCGCACTGATTGCGGTCGGCGTGTTTTTTCCCATTTACCTTGGCGTGATGGGAGCCATTCTGTCGGTGGACCGGAAAATAGTCGAAGTCGGGCGAATGTTCCGGTTGTCGGGATTGTCGATGGTTCGCCGCATACTGCTTCCGGCGGTGCTGCCAACCTATGTCATCTCGCTTCGGTCCGGTCTTGGCTTAGGCTGGATGTTTGTGATTGCCGCCGAGTTCATGGGGGCATCCGAAGGACTCGGCTATTTGCTGATCGACGGCCAACAGCTTGGCAAGCCAGCCGAGATCGTTGCCGCCATTCTTATTTTTGCGGTGCTCGGCAAAGTCACGGATGCGATGCTTGCCGCAGTTGCCGCGCCATTCCTTCGCTGGGAAGACGTGGTCCAACGCTAGAGCACGATGTGAATGCTTGTTCTTGAACATCTCGGCAAGGTCTATCCGAACGGCGTCAAAGCGCTCGACAGCGTCTCGCTGCAAGTGTCGCTTGGTGAGATCGTCGTCATTATCGGCGGTTCCGGTTCAGGCAAATCGACGTTACTGCGTTTGATCTCGGCCCTTGATCGGGCAACTGAAGGAACGGTCCGTCTCGACGGCACCAGGATCGATGCCCCGCATGAAAAAATCGGCATGGTGTTTCAAGAGCCTCGCCTGCTGCCGTGGCTGAACGTTGCGGGCAATGTGGGCTTTGGGCTTGCCGATCAATCCGCTCATTCTCATCAAGCACGCGTCAGCGCGGCCCTATCGCGTGTCGGGCTTGCCGACAAAGCGCTGGTTTGGCCGCGGGAATTATCGGGTGGCCAGGCTCAGCGCGTCGCCATTGCGCGCGCGCTGATCACCCGGCCGGAGGTAATATTGCTTGATGAACCGTTCTCCGCACTCGATGCATTCACCCGGGCGGGATTACAGGATCACTTGCTGGACGTGTGGGCGGATGCAAAGCCGACCCTTGTCGTCGTCACGCACGATGTTGACGAAGCCATTGTGCTGGCCGATCGCGTAATCGTCATGCGCCCGAAGCCCGGGCGCGTATTTGACGAGATCGTTCTCGATCTGCCGAGACCGCGCGACCGGCAATCCGCCGCTTTCGATTTTGCCAAGCGTCGGGTGCTTGCGGCCCTCGATCGCTCGCTTGAGCGCGCCATTACAACCGACGACGGGGAAACCAAAACCAGCGCCGGTGCGGCGCTTTGGTGGTGAACGACTTCAATTAATTAGGAGAACCTCAATGGATGCTGCTGCGTTACGGGCGATGCAGGCCCCGATCAAGGATCGTTACAAAGAAAACCCTCAAGCTGCTTTTGTCACCTTGAAAGCAAAGGGCTCGCTTGATGATACCCACATCGCTTGCAAAGTCGAAACTGGACGCGCGCTCGCAATTGCAGGCCTGCACCCCGCGACCGGCGGCTCCGGCATGGAATTATGCTCAGGCGACATGCTGCTCGAAGCCCTTGTGGCCTGCGCCGGCGTGACATTGAAGGCCGTTGCAACGGCACTCGCAATTCCACTCAAATCAGCAACCGTGTCGGCGGAAGGCGATCTTGATTTTCGTGGCACGCTTGGCGTTGCAAAAGACGCGCCGGTCGGCTTTGCGGGAATCCGCTTGTGGTTTGACGTCGAAACCGATGCGCCGCAGGACAAGCTCGATCAATTGCTTAAGCTGACCGAACGCTACTGCGTGGTTTACCAGACGATCCAGAACGGCCCGAAATTTGAGGCGCGTTTAAACAGGGTGGGAACCTGAAACGCCCACAACTTGCAGAGGCCAAGCATTCCATCGTGTTTGCAAATCCACCTGCGCGGCCCTTGAGGCCGCGCTTCGTTTTAGAGCCTGTTTTTTCTTTGGCAGGATCAGCAACGATCACTGGCAAGATCAGCCCTACCCTTCGTGTCGTCGATTTTGATCATACTTGGTAAGTTGACCACTCTCAGCAAGAATCAAATTCAATTCAGGAGACAACGATGGAACCCGGCGCATTCCTTTCCAAACTGGGCCAATATAGAGAAACCTACAGTAAGGATGCCGAAGCGGCCTTCCTCACATTGAAGGCCGTCGGCACCGCCGATGACCCGACTGTAACCTGTAAAGTCACCACCGGGCAGGGCTTGGCCAAGATCGGCATTCACCCCAAATGCGGCGGCTCCGGCTTGGACCTCTGCTCGGGCGACTTGCTGCTCGAAGCTCTCATTGCCTGTGCGGGCGTGTCGTTGAAAGCAGCAGCAACCGTGCTAGGCATTGAGGTCAAATCCGCGGCGATCTCAGCGGAAGGTGATGTCGATTTCCGTGGCACATTGGGCATCTCGGCCGAGGTCCCTGTGGGCTTCAAAGAGATCCGCTTGCGGTTTGATATCGACAGTGATGCCCCGCAGGAGCAGTTGGATCAGTTGGTCGAACTCGCCGATCGCTTTTGCATCGTCTTCCAGACTCTTCAGAAGAGCCCGAAAACCACTGTCGAGTTCCATCGGAAGTCGGTTCAGTAAAATAGGGGTGACCTCCTATTTTGGCCCCGTAAGAAGGGCCCGCGCAGTCCTCAGACTGCGATTAAAGGCAAGCTGGCGCGGTCGAAAAGACCGCGCTTTTTTTTGGAGTGACTTTAATAATACTGGGTCCTCGCCCAGATTCGATTCCAACACATTTGATTTCCGCCATGTCTCCCGACCTGATGTTCTGGCTTGCACTCGGTGCGAGAATGGCTGTTGCCGCCGCCTTCGTTGTCCTTGCCTCCGTCCTGACCGAGCGTACAGGCCCGCTCCTCGGCGCCCTGATCATCACGCTCCCGATCTCCGCAGGACCAACCTATGTCTTTCTTGCGCTCGATCATGATGCGCAGTTCATCGCGCAAAGCGCGCTTGCAAGCCTCGTTGTTAATGCCTCGACGGGTGCATTCGCGCTGAGTTACGCGATCCTTGCGCAAACACGCGGCGCCGCGGCGAGCCTTAGTGCTGCGCTCGGACTTTGGCTTGGCCTCTCCTTGATCACGCGCAGTCAAGCATGGACGCTCGCCGGGGCGGCGACACTTAATGTTGTTGTCTACGCGATTTACATGTTGCTGGCGCGCCGGTTTCTAGACGTGCCCAAACCGCTGATGAAGCGGCGCGCTTACGACGTGCCGATGCGCGCGGTGATGGTTGCCTGTCTGGTCGCAACAACGGTTACGGTAAGCCACTATCTTGGTCCCGGAATCACCGGCATCATTGCGGTATTTCCGACGGTCTTTACCAGCCTCATCATCATCCTGCATCCGCGGATCGGAGGGCCGGCCACCGCATCGGTCGTGGCGCACGGGCTACCCGGACTTGCCGGGTTTGGCGCTGCGTTGCTGGTGCTGCAGATCAGCGCGGTGCCGTTTGGTTCAGTGGCTGCGCTTCTGCTCGGGCTTGCGACATCGATTGCCTGGAACGTCGCGTTGTGGCTTGCGCAGCGTTACGGGTTTGCATTCCGCTGACACACTACTCGCCGGACTTCGCAGCCTTGAGCTTCAATGCATAAAGCGATTCAAGCGCCTCACGCGGAGACATCTCGTCGGGATTGAGCTTTGCAAGATCGGCGAGAACCGCTTCCGCGCGTGGATCAGAATGCGCCAGCATTTGCGGCGTACGCGAAGCTGCGGAGAACAACGGCAGATCATCAGCAAGCCGCCGCGCCGGTGACGTGCGGTCCTCTGCTTCGAGTTCGGTCAAAACGAGCTTTGCGCGCTCGATCACGGACGAAGGCAGGCCGGCGAGTTTGGCCACTTGAATTCCATAGGAACGATCGGCCGCTCCCGCAATCACCTCGTGAAGAAACACCACCTCGCCCTGCCATTCCTTCACGCTGACGGTGGCGTTGAAGAGCCGCGGGAGTTTGGCGGCAAGCGCGGTCAGTTCGTGAAAATGCGTCGCAAACAATGCGCGACACCGATTGTTTTCATGGAGATGCTCGATCGCCGCCCAAGCAATTGAGAGCCCATCAAACGTCGCGGTGCCGCGACCGATCTCATCAAGGATCACGAGCGCCCGCTCGCCCGCTTGGTTGAGGATTGCCGCGGTCTCGACCATTTCGACCATGAACGTCGAACGCCCGCGTGCGAGATCATCAGCGGCCCCGACCCGCGAAAACAATCGATCGATCACGCCGATCCGTGCGCGCCGCGCCGGGACATAACTTCCCATTTGCGCAAGCACAGCAATCAACGCGTTCTGACGCAGAAAGGTTGATTTGCCCGCCATGTTTGGACCGGTGACGACCCAGATGCGCCCGGCTAGCGCATTCGCGGGCGGCGACAATTCGCAGTCGTTGGCAACGAAGGGGCCGCCGTCGCGGACCAGCGCCTGTTCGACGACCGGATGCCGCCCGCCTTCAATGACGAAGTCGAGATCCGCCGTGATCTCGGGACGGACATAGCGCTGCTCGATGGCCAGCACGGCAAGAGCAATTGCAACATCAAGCGTCGCAAGCGCACTGGCTGCTTGTTTGATCGCTTCCACCGCAAGCGTGACGGTTGCGCTGAGTTCCTCGAAGATCTCAAGCTCAATCGCCAAGGCGCGATCGGCTGCCGATGCAATCTTTGCCTCGAGATCCGCAAGCTCCGTCGTCGTAAAACGCACCTGCCCGGCCAGCGTTTGGCGATGGATGAAAGTCGCATTAAGCGGGGGAGCGAGAAGTTTCTCGCCGTGCTGCGCGGTCACCTCGACAAAATAACCCAGTACGTTGTTATGCCGGATCTTGAGCGCGCGCACGCCGGTTTCATCGGCATACCGCGCCTGCAGCGCGGCGATGACACGGCGGGATTCATCGCGCAGCGCTCGCGCGTCATCAAGCGCCGCGTTATATCCCGCGCGGATAAAACCTCCATCGCGCTTGAAAGCCGGCAATTCGGCAGCAAGCGCCGCACTCAACTGTCGGCTGATCGCGAGATCAGGTTTTACAAGCGCAGCTGCAACAGCAACCAATTCAGCCGGAGCATTTGCTGTCGCATTTAATGTCTCCACAAACTCTGCGGCGACCTCGAGGCCATCCCTGATTGCGGCAAGATCGCGCGGACCTCCGCGGCTGACCACCAGCCGCGCCAGCGCGCGCGCGAGATCGGGAGCCGCCGCAAGCCGCTCGCGCAGCGCGCCCCGCAACATCGGATCGCCGACAAACAATGCGATTGTATCGAGCCGGTGCGCGATTGCCTGCGGATCGGTCAATGGCGCGGCGAGGCGCTGGGCAATAAGCCGTGCGCCCGCAGCGGTGACGGTGCGATCGATTGCAAACAGCAGGGAGCCGCGGCGTTCTCCGTTAAGTGTGCGCGACAATTCCAGGTTGGTTCGCGTTGCGGCATCGATCAACAGCGTGGCGCCGGCCGCTTCGCGTGCGGGCGGCGAGAGCGGGGGCCGGCGGCCAAGTTGCGTGCGTTCCACATACGTGACGCAAGCGGCAGCGGCGGTGAGCTCAAGCCGTGAAAAATTGCCAAAAGCGTCGGTTGTCGCAACCGCGAAATAGTCAGCCAACCGACGCTCAGCCGTTGCACCATCAAACACGTCGCGCGGCATTGGCGTGACCGCAGGCAGCGCGCGCCACAACGCGACCAGTTCCGCATCATCATAAAGAACGTCGGAAATGATGATCTCGCCGGGTTCAAGCCGCGCGATCTCGGCACCAAGACCGATGCGATCGCATTCGGCGACCCGGAATTCACCGGTCGACATATCGAGAAAGGCAAGCGCAAAGCGCGCGTCCTGCTCATTCGAAGACGAGCGGGCACGGGCGACGGCGAGCAAATAATTGTTCCGCCGCGCATCAAGCAGCGTGTCTTCCGTAAGTGTACCTGGCGTGACAAGGCGCACGACGTTGCGGCGCACGACACTTTTGGCGCCGCGCTTTCTTGCTTCGGCGGGATCCTCCGCCTGTTCGCAGACCGCAACGCGATGGCCTTGCGCGATCAACCGGTGCAGATATTCATCGGCGCGCTCGACCGGGACGCCGCACATTGGAATATCGCGTCCGAGATGTTTTCCCCGTTTGGTCAGCACAATGCCGAGCGCACGGCTCGCAACCTCTGCATCGGCGAAGAACAATTCGTAGAAATCGCCCATCCGATAAAACAGTAGACCATCGGGATTGGCGGACTTGATCTCCAGATATTGCTCCATCATCGGCGTAACGCGGCCGGGATCCTCGCCCGCTTTAACCGGGAGCCGCTGCTCGGCCTCAACCGGAGTACCGTCCCCGGGCTTATCGGAAGCATCGAAATTCATGGTTCAATTTCTGGGTCGGCGAAGCCGCGAGACGACAATT
>DATAIA010000682.1:0-5910 GCA_036262895.1 Xanthobacteraceae bacterium | reverse complement strand
AGAGTGATGGATACGATCTATCTGATTTGCGTCGTCATCGCCGGCGTGGCGCTGGTGCTGATTTCCGCAGTGATCCCGTGGGCCGTCTATACGCGGTACGTCCTCAATCGTGCCGCGTCCTGGCCCGAGCCGACAGCCGTGCTGCTCACCATTGTGCTCACCTTCTTTGGTGCAGCGGCCTGTTATCGGCGCGGGCAGCACATGAATGTCAGCTTCTTCGTCGACATGCTCCCGCCCGGGCCGCATCGCGTCGCCCGGATCATTGCGGAACTGCTCATGGCGGTGATGGCACTGTTCATGGCGATCTGGGGCGCCAAGCTCGTCGAAACCACCTGGCACAACACCATTGCGGACTTCCCCGCGTTGTCGGTCGGTGTGACCTATCTGCCGATCCCGATCGGCGGCGCAATTCTTCTGCTCTTCGTCATTGAGCGTTTCATCATCGGGGCTCCGCCCGAAACGGGCGTGCATCACGCTCCCTCGACTTCCGTCGCAACGGATTAAGTGGCGAGGCAAAACAGATGGATATCTTCATTCTTCTCATGACGATGTTCTTCTGTTTCCTCATCGGTGTCCCGATCGCGTATTCATTGGCGCTCGCGGCAATTGCCGGCGCGATGTGGATCGGCATTCCAATCGAAGCCGTCATGCTCAAGATCTCCGATGGCGTCAGCAAGGTGGCGATGCTGACCATTCCGTTTTTTGTGCTGGCCGGGGCCATCATGGCCGAAGGCGGCATGGCGCGGCGTCTGGTGCGGTTTGCCGACGTCCTAGTTGGGTTTACCCGAATTCGCGGCGGCCTCTCCGCCGTCAACATCCTTGCGACCACTTTTCTCAGCGGCATTTCCGGATCGGCGGTCGCGGACACATCGGCGATCGGTTCCGTGATGATCCCGCAAATGGAAAAGGCCGGCTACCCCCGCGTGTTCGCAACGAACGTGACCATCACCGCCTCGGTTCAGGCGCTGCTCGTGCCGCCGAGCCATAACGCTGTGATTTATTCGCTCGCGACGGGCGGCACCATCTCGATCATCAGCTTGTTCATGGCCGGCGTCATGCCGGGCCTGCTGCTCGGCTTTTCGCTGCTTGTGCTTTGTCTCGCCATTGCTTATCGCGACAAACATCCGCGCGGGGAAGTCATTCCGCTGAAAGACGCCGGAAAGATCGTGCTCGACGCCGCATGGGGCCTCATCACCCTCGTGATCATTCTCGGCGGCATTCTGGGTGGCGTATTCACCGCAATCGAAGCGGGAGCCGTTGCTTGCGTATGGGCGTTTTTCGTCACGATGTTCATCTATCGCGATTATCGCTGGCGCGATCTTCCAGCTCTCGTGCATCGCACGCTTGGCACCGTTGCCATGGTCATGACTTTGATCGCCTGCGCATCAAGCGTCGGCTATGTCATGGCGCTCACGCAGATGCCCGCAAAAATCACGGCCTTCTTCCTGACGATCTCCAGCGACAAAAACGTCATCCTGTTTCTCATCAATATCCTGCTGCTCATACTCGGATGCCTCGTTGATATGGCGCCATCGATTTTAATCAGCACGCCGATCCTTCTGCCGGTTATGAAAAACTTCGGCGTCGATCCCGTTCATTTTGGCATGATCATGATGCTCAACCTCGGCATCGGGCTTTGCCATCCTCCGGTTGGGGCAATCCTGTTTGTCGGCTGCGCCGTGGGTAAAGTCACGATCGAACAAGTGATGCGCCAGATCTGGCCGTTTTATGCGGTGATGTTCTTCGTTTTGATGCTCGTCACCTACATCCCTGAAATTTCATTGTGGCTGCCGAGGTTGTTGGGCCTTTGATGCGCTTACGGATGGCTCAAGAGAAATTATCAAGTAAGACGCTATCCCATTTTTCAGTCCAGCGCCTATATGCCCTGTTTGACGCTGCGCTTCGTCAGCCGTCGTTAAGCTCAGGTCAGATAAATGTCATCAAATCTGGTGGTGCGCGAAGCAACGATGGAGATTTCTCCGGACGATCTCGAGGCGTTGCGCATCGCCACTCGTCTGCTGGAGCATCCTGGATTTGCGGCACGGCTTGCCAATGTCATCGGTCGTCCAATTGACGTGCTGACCGGCACACTGCCGCCATCCGCGAAACAAACCATCGCGACAGCGGCAAGCAGAGCTTTGGAAGTAGCGCTTAAAATCGCCCTGCTGACCATGCGAAACCGGTCTCACCCGCGGTCGCGCCTGTGGCACAAAGCATTGGCTGTTGCCTCGGGCGCGGTGGGCGGGACGTTCGGGCTTGCCACGCTCCCGATCGAGCTACCGATTTCGACGGTCATCATGCTGCGTGCGATTGCCTCCATCGCGCGAAGTGAAGGTGAAGTTCTATCCGACCCGGAGGCGGCGCTTGCTTGTATTCAGGTGTTCGCGCTTGGTGGGCGCAGTGAAACAACAAGTGCAGCCGAAAGCGGCTATTTCGCCGCGCGCGGCGTGTTGGCAAAGTCGGTGAGTGAGGCGGCCCGTTACGTGGCCGAGCGTGGACTGATCGAAGAAGGCGCCCCTGCACTTGTCCGTTTTATCGCGCAGGTCGCCGCCCGCTTCGGCGTCGTGGTCACGCAAAAAGCTGCGGCCCAAGCCGTGCCGGTGATCGGGGCATTTGGCGGCGGCGCCGTAAACTATGCCTTCATCGATCATTTCCAGGACATCGCCCGCGGCCATTTTATTGTCCGGAGGCTTGAGCGAACCTACGGCAAGGATGCGGTGCGCACGGCCTACGAACATCTGCGCGATTCAACTGACACCATTGCCGTCGTAAGTTGACAGATATGCCCCTTCGAGAGGTTCGGTTGCGTTTAAGTGCGCAATCGCATTCACTCCCATCCTCAATCAACCATACGGAACGCCTATGATCGGCCACGACAACATTCAAATTGAAACGATTCACGAGGGCTTCGCCCGATTGCTGATTGCAACGATTCCCGTGGATGAGGGGCAAACCATCCGCCGCGAGATCGAAGATCATGGCAGTGCGGTAGGCGTACTGCCATTCGATCCGGCTCGCCGGCAAGCGATTCTCGTGCGTCAATTCCGTGCACCGACATTTTATGCGGCAGGAGAAAAAGAGACGCTTGAAGCTGTCGCAGGCGGCATTGAAGCGGGCGAAGATCCAATCACAACAGTTGAGCGCGAAGTTCTGGAGGAAGCTGGATTAAAGCTTCATCACTTTGAAAAAGTAGCGGCATGCTGGACCATGCCTGGCATCTCAACCGAGCGCATGCATCTTTATCTTGCCGCCTATGCACCTGCGGATCGCGTAACTGCCGGCGGCGGACTGGATGCTGAGCACGAGGGTATTGTCGTCGAGGAAGTGCCGCTTGCTCAACTAGCCACGATGGCCGATGCCGGAGAGCTCACCGACATGAAAGCTTTTCTCCTGCTGCAAACTTTGCGGCTGCGCCGTCCCGAGCTTTTCCGGGTGTAAGCAGCAGTCCGCTTGTCCTCCGGACTACGCCCACCGCACGTTATAAAACAAGGGAAACGTATTCGGCACATTGGTGAGCTTGTTGCGGTGCGCACCGACCGCAAAAGATTCCCCAAGCGGCAGGAATGGCGCGCTTTGCCAGATTTCCATCTGAATGTCGCGCGCAACGCGTTTTTGCGCATCGAGATCCGGTGCGTCGAGCCAGGCTTCACGTAATTCTTCAAGGCGCGGAATCGTTGGCCAGCCAAACCAGCCGCCCATCCCGTTGCCGCGCAATCCCAGATGTCCGGCGGGATCGAAATTGTTTGGCCCGAGAAGCCCGGTGCAATACACGTTCCAGCCGCCTTTATCCGGCGCTTCCTGTTTGCTGCGGCGAAGCAGGGTCGTTCCCCAATCCAGCGTTTGGACATCGACATTCATGCCGACCTTGCGCAGCATTTCGGCGCCGACTAACGATGTGGCGTGAAATACCGCGTAATCCGCCGGATCAAGCATCACGACCCGCTCACCGCGATAACCAGCCGCTTTGATGGCCTCCCGCACTTTGTCGAGGTTACGCGGACTCGTCAGAACGTCGATCCCAGCATCATTGGCGAGCGGCGACACGCTGCTGAACACGCCGGCACCATCACGCCAATACTCGCGATCGGACCCATGCGCAGCATTCATGAATTCGCCTTGATCGACAGCACCAAGCAGTGCCCGGCGAATGGCCGGATTGTCGAACGGTGGATGCAGCGCATTAAAACGCATGATCGCTGTGCTCGGAATTTTGTAGGGGAACACAGTGATATTGCGCTGCTGCTTGAGCAAGGGCAGCAAATCGGCGCTCGCATTTTCCCACCAATCGACTTCACCGGCCTGAAGTGCAGCGGCTGCGGTTGCGGGATCCGGAATAATGACCCATTCGATGCGATCGATATGCGCGACCTTTGCACCAGCGGTAAAGCCGGGCGCCCCGGTGCGCGGCACATAGTTCGCGAATTTTTCATAGGCGACACGCGAACCCGCGCGCCATTCATTGGCGATGAACCGATAAGGACCACTGCCGACCATCTCTGTGATTTGTTTGGTCGAATCGACCGCAAGCCGCTCGGGCATGATGCAGGGCACGTATCCACCAGGCTTGCCGAGGGCCGCCGGAAGCATGGGAAACGGCTTTTTCAAACGGAACGTAATGGTGCGATCCGACGGTGCGCTGATCTCGTCGGTGACCGCCATCAACGTCATGCCGAATGAATCGCGCGCCGCCCAGCGCTTGACACTCGCCACAACGTCACGCCCGCGCACGGGCTCGTTGTCATGGAAGCGCAGGCCCTCACGCAGAGTCAACGTCCAGAGCTTGCCGTCATTTTCTACGACATGCCCTTCGATCATCTGCGGCTGAACGTTGTAGCTCCCGTCAAGCGCATACAGCGTTTCGAAAATCAGATGGGAATGAAACATGGTGACTTGCGCGGTCGTCCAGATCGGATCGAGCACAGCAAGATCGGCCTGAGGAATGTACCGCAGCGGCGCCGCTGCCCTGGCAATGCGCGGAGCCGCCATCGCCGCTGCACCGGCCGCTGCCATTTTCAGGAGATCACGTCGTTTCATCGTACACCCCCGCTCTGCTGATCGATAAGACCAACAGCAAACAGGACGGCAATCAATGGAAAAGTGAGCGACCGAAAACCAAACCGGCCTCAGTCAGTAAACAGCTTGACGGAATTGGGGAGGAATAATGGTGCCGCAAGAGGGATTCGAACCCCCGACCCCGTCATTACGAATGACGTGCTCTACCAGCTGAGCTATTGCGGCATTTCCGGTGCCTTGATTAAAGCGGGTGCGCGACATGCGCAAGATGGCCCCGCGGCATAAAAGGCTTGGGCTTGCGGAATGTTCCCGAACCATAGAGCGCGATAAAGAAGGTTAAATCACTGTCGCGCTCTATCCTTTTGTTCGAGCATGATCTTTTCGGAAAACCGGTTCCCACTTTTCCCGGATCATGCTGTATCGTAAAAAACGCATGAGACGGAGCGGGCAACCATGACCCCTGGAAGACGCCCCTGCATTTTCGGCTTTATGCTTTATGCTCTTGTCCCGGGAATTAGCCCGGCTATTGCAGGTGAACCCAGCGAAATCACCCAGCTTGCCTGCAAGGGCACCCTGGCCTTTGGCGACGGCCTCGCCCGGGCGGCACACCTTCATGTTAACCTTGCAACAGGTACAGTTTCGACCCCGGAATGCCGGACCTATCAACAGATGTCCGGATTTTGTCACGGCTTCATTCACAAGGCCGCCGACCATTATGTCCAGTTCGGCCGTTACAGCGCCCATGAAAACACGCGGCTGAAAGTGCTCATGATCCGGGACGGGGCGTTGGCCCCCTACGACCGCAACGCGGCCGTGAAGGACACGCGCGAGATGCTGTTTCTTGGCCGTTGCGAACCGCGAAAGAAAAGCCGGGCACGCAAGTCGCGTTTTACCCGG
>DATAIA010000681.1:0-8704 GCA_036262895.1 Xanthobacteraceae bacterium | reverse complement strand
TTCTTCAAGTACTCGTTGCCGTTGTTGCGATTGGATTGTGGCATGTGCTCTCCACCATTCCGATATTTGGGGCCATCGTGCTGCCGCCGTTTTTCTTTTCGACGCCGGGCGATGTCGCCGGTCGGATCGTTAAATGGCTGATGGAAGGCACAATCTGGCGACATTTATCGGTGACGCTGACCGAGGCGATGCTAGCCTTCGCCATTGGTTCGATCGGGGGCGTGCTGATCGGTTTTTGGTTTGCTCGCAAGCCGCTGCTTGCCGCAGTGTTTGATCCCTATGTGAAAATGCTCAATGCGTTGCCCCGCGTGGTGCTGGCGCCGATCTTCGCTCTTTGGCTCGGGCTTGGCATCTGGTCGAAGGTCGCCTTGGGCGTCACCTTGGTTTTCTTCATTGTTTTCTTCAACGTCTATCAGGGCGTTAAGGAAGTCAGCCCAACCATCCTCGCAAACGCTCGTATGCTCGGCATGCGCGAGCGCGAACTGATGCGGCATGTCTATTGGCCTTCGGCATTGTCCTGGATGTTTTCATCGCTTCACACATCCGTTGGCTTTGCCGTCGTCGGTGCCGTTGTTGGCGAATATCTGGGGTCGGCGGCCGGTCTTGGTTATATCATTCAGCAGGCAGAAGGCGTGTTTGATGTGGCGGGTGTTTTCGCCGGCATGATCGTGCTGGCCGCTTTTGTCGTGGTTATTGACGCCATTGTCAGCGTGGTTGAGAAACGCTTGCTGATGTGGCGTCCGGCGGTCTCCGACACGCGGGCTTGAGCAGGGTTTGCACAAGTTTGGGCCTGCATTATGCTGGCCTGCTGGAATAAAGAGCCTATCTGGCCGAAAACTTGGGAGGATAACGTTGCAGTATCAAAACTTGTATTCGACTGTCAGCCGGCTGTTTTTTGCAGCCTTGGCCACAATGATGCTGGCGACCGGAACGGTCTCGGCCAAAGAGCAGGTCAAGATTGCGGTCGGCGGTGCTGCTTGTCTTTGTTATTTGCCGACGGTCCTCGCTCAGCAACTTGGCGAATATGAAAAAGCGGGTGTTGAGGTCGAACTGATCAATTTCAAAGGCGGCTCCCAGGCACTGACGGCAGTGATCGGCGGCAGCGCTGATGTTGTGTCGGGCTATTACGATCATTGCGTCAATCTCGCCGCTAAAAATCAGGCGCTTGAGGCCTTTGTTACCTACGACCGCTTCCCCGGTCTGGTGCTGGTGGTCTCGCCGAAGCACACCGACGAAATCAAATCGGTGAAGGATCTGGTGGGTAAAAAAGTTGGCGTTAGTGCTCCGGGATCGTCGACGGATTTCTTTCTCAAATATCTGCTGCATCAGAACGGAATTGATCCCAATGCTGTTGCGGTTATCGGAATCGGTCTCGATGCAACGGCCGTGGCCGCTCAGGAACAGGGAATGGTCGATGCGGCAGTGATGCTGGACCCGGCCCCAACCTTGCTTCAAAGCAAGTACAGCGGTTTGAAAATTCTCAGTGACACGCGAACGCAGAAAGACACGCTTGCTGTATTCAAGGGCGAGTATCCCGGCGGCGCTCTTTATGCACGGAGCGACTGGATCGCAAAGCACGAGCAAAGTGTACAAGCAATGACCGATGCGATCGTTGCGACCTTAAAATGGATTCACGCGCATAGTGCTGAGGAGATTGCCGCGAAAATGCCTGCGGATATGGTTGGCGCAGATAAGGCGCTTTACATCGCTGCATTGAAGAATGCGTTGGAGATGTATTCAACGACCGGTGCAATGGATCCTAAGGGAGCACAGGCCGTGCTCGGCGTCTTTAGTCAGTCGGTGCCGGAGGTTGCGAAGGCAAATATCGATTTGCAGAAGACGTACACCAATCGCTTCGTCGAAAAGGCAAACGCGAAGCTTGGTGCTGCGAAGTAGCTGCTGCCATTTGTATTGGAAGCTTCGCGGTAATTTTTTAAGACTGGATTCCCGCCTCCGCGGGGATGAGCGGAGTGTGGAGTTTCCCCCGCTCATCCCCGCGGAGGCGGGGATCCAGACTTTGGTAAGTGCTCGCACCAGCCCTCAATTCTTCATGTGCTGAAGCTGCGCTATGAACCTCCTCTCGATCCAATCCCATGTCTGCTACGGCCACGTCGGCAATTCCGCTGCGGTGTTTCCGTTGCAACGGCTTGGTTGCGAGGTGTGGCCGATCCATACCCTGCAGTTCTCCAATCATCCGGGGTATGGCACGTGGCGCGGCGGGGTCTTTGATGCCGGGTTGATCCGGGATGTCGTCACTGGAATTGAAGAGAGTGGGGCCCTCGCGCGCTGTGACGGCGTGCTGTCGGGCTACGTCGGTTCGGTGGAAATTGGCGATGCAATCATCGATGCGGTTGCGGCGACTAAACGCGCGAATGCCCGCGCTCAGTATTGCTGCGATCCGGTGATCGGGGATGTCGGACGGGGCATCTATGTCGGATCGGGAATTCCAGAATTCATTCGTGATCGCGCCGTGCCTGTGGCTGATGTTCTCACTCCCAATCAGTTCGAGCTCGACTTTATCTCCGGCTGCTCGACCGTAAGCCTTTCCGGCGTTCGCGATGCTTTAAGCGCTGCCCATGCAATGGGGCCGCGTGTTATCCTCGTGACCTCGCTTTACACCGAGGAAACGCCGCGGGATGCGATTGACCTGATTGCTTCCAATGGCGAGGGGTGTTTCCGGCTGCGGACGCCAAAATTGCCGATAGCGGCCAATGGCGCAGGTGATGCAATTGCGGCCTTGTTTGTTTTTCATTATTGGCAATCAGGCTCGGTTGTGAAAGCGCTTGAACTTGCGGCTTCTTCGATATTCGGGGTTCTTGCACGCACTGTGGATGCCGGTTCGCGGGAGATCCTGCTTGTTGAAGCGCAGGATGAATTTATTGCGCCAACGAGGCAATTTGCTGCAGAAAAAATCTAACGGGATAGGAGACGGAAATGCGCCGGCGCTTTGTTACGCTTGATGTGTTCACCAATCGCCGTTTTGCCGGAAATCCGCTGGCGGTTGTGCTGGACTCTCATGGGCTCGATGACGTCACGATGCAAACGATCGCTCGGGAATTCAATTTGGCCGAGACGGTTTTTGTGTTTCCGCCATCTGACGCAAAGCATCGTGCGAAGCTGCGTATTTTTACTCCGGGGGTGGAACTGCAGTTTGCGGGGCACCCGACCGTTGGTACAGCCGTTCAGCTTGCGCGAATAGACGGCGGCTCGGGGCAACGGCCTATGGTTCTCGAAGAAGGCGCGGGGCCGGTCCATTGCCTCGTTCAGCCAATTGATGCCGATCGCGGGAGTGCCCGTTTCGTGCTGCCGCGGTTACCGACGGAGGTTGCTCCTGTATTGGATCGCACGATGATTGCGAAGGCGCTCGGCCTTTCGGACGATGACATCGGGTTCGATGAATTTGTGCCGGCGCGCTGGTCTGCTGCTGGGCCCACTTTCACTTTCGTGCCTGTGCGTACACTTGCGGCTGTCAAACAATGCAAGCCGCATTCGGCCCATTGGGAGGCGGCAATCGAGCAGGATGGCGCGCGTGCAGCCTATGTGTTCTGTCGCGAAACGGTTGAATCTGGTCACGCGTTTCACGCGCGCATGTTCGCGCCAAAACTTGGAATTCCGGAAGATCCTGCAACTGGTGCCGCGATCGCGGCATTCGCTGGTCTATTCACGCAAACTGCAAAACCGCAAGATGGCGAACATCAGCTCGACATCGAGCAGGGATATGAAATGGGGCGTCCGAGCTTGCTTCGGCTCTCTTTGACGATAAAGCAGAAATCTCTGGTGGAGGCGGCTATCGCCGGTGAAGCCATCACGGTGAGCGAGGGCACAATTGATGCATAAATTATGGCTTCCATCAGCATAACGCCCGTCCAAAGGCTGGACCTTCATTTCGCCCCAAAGCAGTGGCCGTTCGCGCAAGCGCGGCGTGCTGAAATCGATGCGCATTTCAAGTCGATGCAGCAGCAACAGTCGGCCATGTGGAATGGTCGCGTTCTGTTGCTTTACGAATCCGCGTTGTCCGATGGGGAATTCAGCGGATCTTTTCTAGAAACCGATTTTGCCAGTTTCGTTGCCCATCGTGACTGGAACTTTCCTGATCCGCAGGTGAGAAACTGTTTTGGTGCAGGCGTTTTGCGTGCAGCCGACGGCGCTTTTCTGCTTGGCGTCATGGGTGCACATACGGCAAATGCCGGAAAAATCTATTTCCCATGTGGGACACCGGACCCGCGTGACCTCGTCGAGGATCGTGTCGATTTTCACGGCAGTATCCTGCGTGAGCTTGCCGAGGAAACTGGTCTCACTTCAGCGGACTTCAAGATAGCGCCCGGTTGGCATGTCGTTTTTGAAGGCCAACGTACGGCTGTCCTCAAAGTGCTTCAGGCCAAACAAAGCGCATCCGAGATTCGTGATCGTATCTTGGGATTTATTGCATCCGAACATCAGCCGGAATTGGCCGATGTGCGCATCATCCGTGGTCCCAGCGATTTCGATCCGATGATGCCGAATTTTGTTCCAGCGTTTCTTAGATATCTTTGGCGGCGGGGAGATTGAATAGAGTGAGACATGAACCAAACGTCGTTTAAACGCGTTGGAGGTTCACCATGAAACGCAAGTCTCTGATCAAACGTTATCGGATCGACAAGCCAAAAAAGTTTACGCTTTCTGATTGCGATCCCGCAGATACGCTTGATCTCGATATCGATAAAAGCGAAGCGAAGGCAATCCTCGCTGATGACAGTAAGCAACTTGCGAAGATGCAGGAGCTGCTCTACGCGCAAAATCGCTGGGCACTTCTTATCGTACTGCAGGGAATGGACGCGGCCGGTAAGGACAGCGTGATTGAACACGTGATGTCGGGGATCAATCCTCAAGGATGCGAGGTGCATTCCTTCAAAAAGCCAAGCGAAGAGGAGCTGGCTCACGACTTTCTCTGGCGCAGTACGGTTCGATTGCCCGCCCGTGGGAAAATCGGGATTTTCAATCGATCGTATTATGAAGAGGTCGTTGTCGTCCGCGTTCACCCGGAATTGCTTGAGCGGCAGCATCTGCCGCCGGAAGTTGTGAGCAAAAATATCTGGCGACAACGTTATGAGGACATCAACACATTCGAGCGGCACCTGACCGCTAGCGGCACTGTTGTGCTGAAGTTCTTTCTCCATATTTCGAAGGAAGAGCAGCGCCGCCGTTTTCTTCAACGTCTGGATGATCCAGCCAAACGGTGGAAATTTTCCATGAACGACGTTGAGGAGCGTCGATTGTGGAATGACTATATGGAGACCTATGAAGATGTGATCCGGCGGACTAGCACCGATGAGGCGCCATGGCATGTCGTTCCGGCGGACAATAAATGGTTCACCCGGCTTGTGGTTGCGGCCACCATGATCGACGCCCTTGATCGCCTGAACCTGCAATTTCCTAAGATTGAGGGTCCGTTGCTGGAGGAGATGAACAAGGTCAAGCAGGCCTTGGAGGCCAACAGGCAGCCCAAGTCCGGGCAAAAAAAGGGCTAACCGGGTCGGTTGCCGGACCTGCTCCTCTTGCGGGGGCCCCTGTTGATCCGCTAAGAACGGACTTACTCCTGGGGTTAACGCTCAATTTACCGATCTCGGTGACCCTGGAGAAAACCGGTACCGGCCTATCCGTGCTGGAGCGATGAAGAGGGTTATGGCGATGTCGACGCGCCGCACATATTGCGCGATCGAACGGACGGCCAAGGCGGCCGGCTCCGTCCAGACCCTTATTATTGGCGGTCTCCTTCTCCTTAGTAGCCCCTGAGGGCCGGCTGGGCGCATGCGCCTGGGCACTCAGGGGGCTCATCGACCGGACCCCACGAGCGCCCGTTAAGGGGCGCAGCGTTTTAAGAAGGATGTTTTTCCCATGAGCACGCAGGTATCCGAGAAGGATCGCGTCTTTATATTCGACACGACTTTGCGCGACGGCGAACAATCGCCGGGGGCGACAATGACCTATGAAGAAAAGCTCGAAGTTGCCGAGCTTCTCGACCACATGGGGGTCGACATTATCGAGGCGGGTTTCCCGATTGCCTCGGAAGGCGACTTCGCGGCAGTGCATGAAATTGCCAAGCGCACCAAGAACGCGGTTGTTTGTGGGCTTTCCCGCGCAGCCTTCAAAGACATCGATCGTTGCGCCGAGGCTATCAAGCCGGCGGCGCGTAAACGCATTCATACCTTCGTCTCGACCTCTCCAGTCCACATGAAGTGGAAACTGCAGATGGAGCCGGAGAAGGTCTATGAGATGGTGATCGCGCAAGTGACGCGCGCCCGCAATTATACCGACGATGTCGAATGGTCGTGCGAGGACGGCACGCGCACCGAGCACGATTTTCTGTGCCGCTGTATCGAAGCGGCAATCAACGCGGGCGCTACGACGATCAACATTCCGGATACGGTCGGCTACACGGTTCCAGAAGAATATTTTGAGTTGTTCAAAATGGTGCGCGAGCGTGTGCCCAATTCCGACAAGGCGCGCTTCTCGGTGCATTGTCACGACGATCTCGGCATGGCGGTTGCGAATTCGCTCGCGGGCGTGCGGGCAGGCGCGCGGCAGATCGAGTGCACCATTAACGGCATCGGCGAACGCGCCGGCAACACGCCACTCGAAGAAGTCGTGATGGCTATGCGTGTACGCAAGGACGTGCTGCCATTCCACGACAAGATTGACGCAACCTTGCTGACGCGTGCGTCAAAGCTGGTCTCTGCCGCAACATCGTTTCCAGTGCAGTACAACAAAGCCATCGTCGGGCGGAACGCGTTTGCTCACGAGTCCGGTATTCATCAGGACGGCATGCTGAAAAATACCGAGACTTACGAAATCATGACGCCGGAAAGCGTCGGGGTGAAACAAACATCGCTGGTTATGGGCAAGCACTCGGGCCGGCATGCCTTCGTCCATAAATTGGAAGATCTCGGCTATCATCTCGCCGGCAACCAGTTGGAAGATGCGTTCGTGCGGTTCAAGGCGCTCGCCGACCGCAAGAAGCACGTCTACGACGAAGATATCGAGGCGCTGGTCGATGAGGAAATCGCAACCGCGCAGGATCGTATCAAGTTGTTGTCACTGTCGATCATTGCCGGCACGCGCGGTCCGCAACGTGCCACCATGAAGCTTGATGTCGAAGGTCATGTCATGACCGAAGAGGCCGAAGGCAACGGTCCGGTCGATGCGACGTTTAATGCAATCAAGGCGATGGTACCGCACGACGCGATGCTTGAGCTTTACCAGGTCCATGCGGTGACCGAAGGAACAGATGCGCAGGCAGAAGTGTCAGTGCGGCTTGCAGAGAATGGAAAAACAGTCACCGCCAAGGGCGCGGATCCCGATACGCTGGTTGCGTCCGCCAAGGCCTATCTCGGTGCGCTCAACAAATTGATGGTGAAGCGGCAGCGCAACAAGCCTGAGGCGATGGTCGCTCCTTAAATTTGTACTCTGCAGTCGAGTGTCGTCATCCTGAGGTGGACGCGCGAAGCGCAGCCCTCGAAGGATGGCGACAAATTTCTGGGGCCGACCGCACCCTTCGAGACGCCACGCGTTGCGTGGCTCCTCAGGATGACGGATCGGAATCACCCCGCTGAATGAGCGCTCCCGAGCTTTAATCATATTCCGCTACCAACTCGACGCATGAACGTCTCGATCTGATTGAGGCACGCAGGGATTTGGCAGGAGCGGGGTTCAAACCTAACAGAACCGTACGCGCCGACTTGTACTTCTCGGCACGGCGACGACATTGGAGGCACCTCATGTGGAAAGCACTTCTTGCCGGTACGACCGCACTTGTGATCGCCGGTTCCTCACTCGTCTATGCACAGCAAGGCCCGATGGGTTCGGGTCAAGGAATGGGGCCTGGTGGTGCGCAGGGCTGGCGGCCCAGCACCGAAGATATGAATGTGCTCACTGATGCGCGAATGGCGGAAATCAAAACCGCGCTAAAGCTCACATCCGACCAGGAGAAGAACTGGCCACCTGTTGAGCAGGCGCTGCGCGATCTCGCCAAACAGCGGATCGATCGCATCACCGCGCGACGGAATGGGCCGCGTACCGACGATGCAATTGAGCGATTGCGCCATCGAGCCGATGCAATGACGGCGACCGCGGCCGGATTGAAGCGGCTGGCGGATGCCGCCCAACCGCTCTACCAGAGCCTTGATGAGGGCCAGAAACATCGTTTGATGTTTGTGGTGCGCGCGATGCGCGGTGAGCATATGGCGCATATGGGCGGCGGTTGGCGCCGGCACGGCGGCCAGGGGCCAGGGCAGGGCGGGCGGCTCTAAACAGCCCTGGATTGCGGGAAATAAGCGCGTGAAATTAAGCATGAAGCCGCCGGTTTATCCCCGGCGGCTTTAAACCTTTCGGCGTTCGCTGGACAGTGGGGCGGGGCTTTGCTAAACGACCCCCTCACGTGCGGGGACCGCACGATTGATGGTGCGGGCGCATAGCTCAGTTGGTAGAGCAGCTGACTCTTAATCAGCGGGTCCAAGGTTCGAGTCCTTGTGCGCCCACCAATAAAATCAATGACTTAGCATTCGCCTCTCAGAAACTCGCCCGAAAATGTACGCATTGTGTACGCAACCGATCGTATGTTCGTTAGTGGGATCATGACCGTCGTCAGGACTGTTCATCGCTACCGCCGGCCACCTCGTAGGAAGCCCGACGCAGCGCTCGACGTGCCGGCGGTGTCAGCATTTCCAGC
>DATAIA010000680.1:0-2943 GCA_036262895.1 Xanthobacteraceae bacterium | reverse complement strand
CCGCGTGGCGCAGGGACCTTGCTGCCTCAGTATGTCGAGAAGGTTTCGGTCGATGCGGTAGGTCTCGATTGGATGATCGACCCAGGGTTCGCTTGCCGGAGCGTGCCTGATACGTGTGCGCTTCAAGGCAATCTTGATCCGCTGGTTTTAGCCGCGGGAGGTGCCTCTCTTGATCGCGCGGTCGATCGGATCATTGAGGCTTTCGGTCATCGGCCGTTTATTTTCAATCTCGGCCACGGCATCCTGCCGGAAACGCCGATCGCTCATGTGGAACAAATGCTGATCCGGGTTCGGGGTGGCTGAAGACCGTGCATCTCTACGAATGGCTAAAAGCTTTTCACGTTATTGCCGTGATCGCCTGGATGGCGGGTATGCTCTACCTGCCGCGACTCTTTGTTTATCATTGCGAGGCAGAGCCCGGATCGACGCAGTCTGAAACTTTCAAAGTCATGGAACGGCGGCTGCTCAAGATCATTATCAATCCGGCGATGATCGTCACCTGGCTGCTGGGAGCGTGGCTCGCCGTTTCGGGAGGATTTCTGAGCGCGGGGTGGCTTCACGTCAAGTTTGTGCTGGTGATTATTCTGTCAGTGCTGCACGGAATGTTTGCCACATGGGTTAAAGATTTCGGTGCGGATCGGAACCGAAAAACTCAGAAATTCTATAGAATCGCCAACGAGTTACCCGCAGTTGTAATGGCTGGAATTGTGATCCTCGCTGTCGTCAAACCATTCTGATTTATGGGAATCTTTGTAATCCGGCACTTGCAGAACGCGCAGACTTTCCGTATCTTGGGTGTACTCCCCTGAACGCAGGCAGATGTATCCCAAGTGCCGATCTGTGAGGATCGGTTGGTACATCGGGCTCAGGCTTTGCCTTTCACCCCATCAAAGACCTGCGATTCGCACCTTCCACTCGATTCAGATCGGCTCGTTTTTCCACGCCGGCAGTCACTTCCATAGGATATCCCCGTATGCGGGAAATGAAGCTCCAAGACCTAAAATCCAAAACACCTACCGAGTTGCTCAGCTTTGCCGAAGAACTCGAGGTCGAAAACGCCAGCACCATGCGTAAGCAGGAGCTGATGTTTGCCATCCTCAAGCAGCTCGCGAGTCGTGAGATCGATATCATCGGGGAGGGCGTCGTTGAGGTTCTCTCGGACGGCTTCGGCTTCTTGCGTTCGCCTGAAGCCAACTATCTCCCGGGACCAGACGACATCTACGTGTCACCGTCGCAAATTCGCCGGTTCGGACTGCGCACGGGCGATACGATCGATGGGCATATTCGCAGCCCCAAAGACGGGGAGCGTTATTTCGCACTGCTCAAGGTCAACACGATCAATTTCGAAGATCCTGAGAAAGCGCGACACAAGATCAATTTCGACAACCTGACGCCGCTCTATCCCGACGAGCGGCTCAACATGGAAATCGAAGATCCGACCAAGAAGGATTATTCCGCTCGGGTCATCGATATTGTTTCGCCAATCGGTAAGGGCCAGCGCGCCCTCATTGTGTCACCGCCCCGTACCGGTAAGACGGTGCTGTTGCAGAACATTGCGCACTCGATTACGGCCAATCACCCGGAGTGTTATCTGATCGTTCTTCTGATCGACGAGCGCCCGGAAGAAGTCACGGATATGCAGCGGTCGGTCAAAGGCGAAGTGATTTCGTCTACCTTCGATGAGCCGGCCGCACGTCACGTTCAAGTGGCCGAAATGGTGATTGAGAAGGCAAAGCGCCTGGTCGAACACGGCCGGGATGTGGTGATCCTGCTCGATTCGATTACGCGGCTTGGTCGCGCTTACAACACTGTGGTGCCGTCATCGGGCAAGGTGTTGACCGGCGGTGTCGATGCCAATGCGTTGCAGCGCCCCAAACGCTTCTTCGGTGCGGCACGAAACATCGAGGAGGGCGGATCGCTGACGATTATCGCGACTGCGCTGATCGATACCGGCAGCCGCATGGACGAAGTGATCTTCGAAGAGTTCAAGGGGACAGGTAACTCCGAACTCATTCTCGATCGCAAGGTTGCCGACAAGCGTACCTTCCCGGCAATCGACATCACCCGTTCGGGCACCCGCAAAGAGGAACTGCTTGTTCCAGCCGATGTACTGAAAAAGATGTACGTGTTGCGCCGGATCCTCAATCCGATGGGCACAATGGATGCGATCGACTTCCTGCTCGACAAGCTGCGCAATACCAAGGGCAATGCCGAGTTCTTCGAATCGATGAATACTTAGAGCGCGATCCAAGCAAACCACCGCGCTTGTCACCTCCATGGCATGATCCCCCGGGTCGAAAATCCGGGGGATTTGCTTTTTGGATCATGCTCTAAAGCGCACTGTTTGAGGCGCTTGGGGGCGGCATGTTTCCTGCGAGGATGGCAAGTTGTCGCGGGTCCGTCATCGGCAGCGAACAGGTTGCACCAGAGCAAACGAAAGCGGCGGGTTGCAAGGTCGCCTCAATTTTTGCTCGCGCTGGATGGTGTGCCGTCAGTTGATCGGATGATGAAGCACGTAGCACGCTTCGATTGATGAACGGCAATTTGACCGCAGTTTCGGCAAGTGTGTCGGCAGCTTGTCCGAAGCCGATGACAACGATTTCAAGTCCACCAAGCCGCAGGTCGATTGCATTGAGCAGGGCCGCGTGCCCAACAAAGTTGGGTGCGGCCACCGCCAGCACGCCTTCGATCAAACGATCCGCAGCCTCGCGCCAGCGATCATCGCCGTTAAGCACTGCAAGACGAATAAGGTTTTGTGCCGCGATGGCGTTCGGATTGGGAATGGCGTCATCGGAGGTCGCATTGGGGCGAACGATAAGACCTTCGGCATCGTCAGCTGTCGCAAAATAGCCGGCAATGTCGGGATTGGCATAGTGCAGGTCGAATGCGCGCTGCCAGGTCAGCGCTTGATCGAGATAGGCGCGCTTGCCGGTTGCTTCAAAT
>DATAIA010000679.1:0-2495 GCA_036262895.1 Xanthobacteraceae bacterium | reverse complement strand
CTGAAGTCTCTCCAGGTTAAACATATATAGCCCAATGTGCTCTGCACCCGCGGATCGCTCGGATCGAGCGCGAAAGCTGTCTCGGCTGCGCGCAGAGACTTGATCCGGTTTTCGTCACGATCCCGCGGAATGCCGATGTCGCCATCCGAGGCGCGGTTGAGGTAGATATAGGCAAGACCGGTATAGGCCCTGGCGAAGCCGGTATCGGCCTCGGCGGCGCGGATAAACAATGCCTCCGCGCGCTCCTGAGCGCCGGGTGTGAAATCATCAGATAACCGGTTGCCCTGAAGGAAAAGGTCATAGGCCCGCATGTCCTCTGGGCGACGTCTTCGCGACGTCAGCTCATTATTGTCGATGACGCGTTGCGCTACCATCGCAACGATGGCCTGGGCTATTTCTTCCTGAGTGGCGAAAATATCGTCGATGGACCGATCGTAGCGATTGGCCCAGAGATGCATCCCGCCGACCGTTTCGACGAGCTGTACCGTAATCCGCACCCGGCTTGCGGCGCGCCTGACGCTACCCTCGACAATGTAACCGGCACCAAGAGTGCGCCCGATCTCGCGCAAATCCGTGGTGCGCCCGCGAAGCGCAAACGATGAGGTTCTGGCGATCACCATCAGTTCAGTGAAACGAGCCAGTTCGGTAATGATGTCTGCGGTTATGCCGTCGCTGAAATAGACTTGTTCCGGATCGTCCGACATGTTCTCGAAGGGCAGTACGGCGATTGCTGGCCCGATCGGGGTCGAAGCCGCTAAGGAGACAAAAATCGATCCGCTGAGCGGCACATGATAGGCTTGATTGGCCGCGAGATGTTCTTGAGGTGCTGCTCTCCCGCATAGTTTATCTTCGTGTCGATCTTTCCGGCGAGATGGTCATAGGCTGTGCCTGACATCAGTATGTCACCGGGCGGGCAGATTTGCTCCAGCCGTGCCGCCACATTCACGCCATCCCCGAGCAGATCGTCACCATCGACAACGACGTCACCAACATTAATGCCGATCCGAAAGACGATCTTGCTGGCGGTATCGGACCGATCATGCTGTCGCGCGATCGCATTCTGCATCTGGACAGCGCAGGAAACTGCCTCAACGACCGAGGCAAATTCAGCAATCAAGCCGTCGCCCATCAACTTGACGATGCGTCCTGCGTGTGCAGCGATCTGTGGCTGGAGCAATGCGGTCTGCAAAGTGGACAAGGCCGAAAGCGTCCTGCCTTCGTCCTTCTCAACAAGCCGTGAATAGCCGACCACATCGGCGACCAGGATGGCTGCCAGCCTTCGTTGCAAAGCGTGCTCCTCCTTCCTCAAAACATGCCGAGAACCGCTTCAGAGTCTCCAGCGCATTATCCGATTAAATCCGAAGACGAGGAAACAAAAAAAGAGCCGGGAGCCTCGATTCTACGCTCGCCGGGCCTGCTAGAGCAGCACGTGCGCAGGTGTTGGGAAATATTGGGTTTCATTGATCGTGCGACCTCATAAAAAGTCTCAAGATATTTGCAGACGGACAGTCTTCGGCAGCAATGTCAAACGCGCAAGTCAATAACCAATTTGAGGGTCGCGGGGACCAGTACAAGTCCATCTCATGTATATCCACAGAACGTACGGTGGCGGACGGGATTTGATCCATGCGTGGAGGTTGGACGGAATATCCATCCGGCACTTGCCTAAAAGCCAACACCGGTGCCGTGGCAAAAGCAGCGAGCGAATGAAGATGCTGGAGCTCCAATGGCCTGCGGCCCTATGTTTCCGCTGCCGACACAGCCTTGCTTATTATGGTCGCTTCGGTTAGCCAGGCTGCCCAGCCGGCGAGTAACGACATGACCCTCACGAGATCGGCAAGGCCGCACTCGTCAACATGCGCACAGTCGATTAAGGATGAGCGTCCCTGTCGCTCAATTGTGGCGCAGCGCAGATGGGCTGGGTCTTTGAGCAGCGAGCGTCAATCAATGGCTTCGACAGGGTCGGGGGGCCACTCAATGCGACCTGCCGTTGGTTCGGGAAGGATCGTCCTCGTCCGGTTCTGCCGAAACCTCCCTGATCAAACCCAGTAGCGCCTTCTTTACGGCAGCACTTTTGACGGCACTGAGTTCGCCGCTTAGGGGAGGGGCTCGGCGAGATCTTCTTAGAGCGTCATTTCGGATCGTCGGCTCGGCTCCATGAAAGAAGTCATCCATTGGCACCGAGAGCGCCTGTGCCAATTCGAACAGGACACTTGCACTCACGCGGTTTGTGCCCTTTTCGTACTTCTGGACTTGTTGGAACGTGATATCGAGGACTTCGGCGATCGACGACTGGCTCAACCCTCTCGCTTTTCTTATGCGGGCAAGATTTTCACCAATTATGAGATCGATGGCGCTTTTACCTGTTCGTGCCAATGTTCCTCTCCGTGTGATTGAAGACTATGCCAAAACATGTGCGATGCGTTCGACGTGGTGCTCTGGAGCCGCGTCGTCCTGCTCGGAGGCTGCGATCTCAGTAGCCGTCAATCCTGTTG
>DATAIA010000678.1:0-2654 GCA_036262895.1 Xanthobacteraceae bacterium | reverse complement strand
AATTGTGCATTGAGCATCAAGGAACCCGACTCCCGGGATTTGTCTCCTTTAGTCCTCATGGATGGAGCGATACGATTGAGATCGAATGCGATATCGATCAACGATTTAACCCACAGGATGGCCTCGTTCGGAGTAAGCCTGTCCAAGGCGTCTGCAAACAAGTGTTGCGTCGTCGGACCGAATAGACTGCGATCATTTCGCGGCGCGTGGCGGTCTTCACACAAGACCAAGCATCAAACTATTAACTCCGACTTCGAGCGTTCGTCTTTGACACCCTCTTCCAGAGATATTTCGATACAAAACTAGGGTTACTTCCAGTGCAGCGTCGACAGATGTCCGTTTATTTAACCTAGCCACGTTTGCTTACACGATCGTTTTTAGAGGGGCTACAGTTTTAGGACCTTACATGCCGATCCGACACGATTGCCGCTACACATCGAGCCCCTCGCAAACTGATCCGCCCGCTCCTTCCTTGTAATCGTACAGCCGCTCTGCAAGCCCATTTTTCAACCTTAACGCTAGGCGTGTGGCAGTCTTTCTTTGCCAACCCTGACGAGGAAGTAGCTAAGGCTATGCTCTCTTCTGTGTCTTCAATCAACCCGGGACTCTGCCTTATCTTCATTATCTCGCTGACCGGATGCGGAGGAGGCGATGAAAGCGTCCCAAATGGAGCCCTCAGCAACAACGCAGCGACTGCATTGGCACCCAGGTGCGATGCGACGGCCAGCGGCACATCCACGGTGCAAAAGCCCGAGCTCTTGGTCAAGCTCGCGGATCGCTACCACGAGGGATGGCTCGCTTCACCGGCAGTCGCGGATCTGAATGGCGACGGGACAAACGAAATCATCATCCTCCGCGCGGAAAGAGTCGAATCCTACGGACCAGAAGGCAACCTGCTCTGGACTTATTCATTCACAGGGCGAGCATGGGCAAGTCCCATCGTGGCCAACCTCGTCGGTGATTCGGCATTGGAAATAGCTTTTGCCGCGGGGGACAAGGTGTTTGTGCTTGACAAGGCCGGTCAAGTACTGCCTGGTTTTCCGGTCACTTGGCAATATGAAATGCGCGCCCTCGGGGCCGGTGATGTCGATGGGGACGGCAAACTCGATTTGGTTGCGTCAGTCGGTCAGAGTGGTCCCACGGATGTCGTCAATGCGTGGCATACCGACGGGACCTCCGTGCCCGGATTTCCTCCCAATGCGCGAGGCGTGAGCGGTTGCGACGCTCAATGTTATCTCGCGGGGGCTTACGATCAGAATCTTGCTCTCGGCGATTTCGACGGTGATGGCAAGGCCGATGTCATCGTTCCGCAGGACAATGCTTATCTCAGTATTCACAAGGGAACGGGCGAAGCATTCAATGCCAATTCGATGTTCAAGCCCAAAAAAGTCATCGGCGTGCGCTTCATGCACGACCTCGCGCTGGCCGTTCAAGGTTATGCCAACAACGAAGACACGGATCTGCAGGCGCATTTCACCAATACCGCCCCGGCCATCGCCGATATCAATGGGGATGGCGCTTATGAGGCGGTTTTCACGGGCAGCGTGCAGAATGCGTCCCAAACCGATCGCTTCAAAGGCGTGGGGCTCTGGGCAATACGATCGGATGCAAGTCGAATTCCCGGCTGGGAAGCGCCCTTCCATGCGCGTGATTATCTCGATGGCTTATGGGATCCGGGCAACAACATCGTGGGTCTGACGAATCAGGTGACGATTGCGGACGTCAATGCCACCAAACCGGGCCTAGAAATGATCTTTGCCGGATTCGACGGGCGAATTCATGCCGTTGCCGCAGACCGCACCGAGTTATGGCAAATGCAATACACCACGAGCACCGGGGTCTTTACGCCAGGAATCGTCGTGGCCGATTTGTCTGCCGACGGCATTCCCGAAATTGTCTTTGCGACCTATTCGAGTGCGGAAAACGGATCGGCGTTGTTCATTTTGGACGCCACGGGCAAAAAGCTCTTCGAGGAACCACTGCCCAATCGCGGATCCATGGCCGTTCCCACGCTCGCCGATGTGGATGGTGACGGCACGGTCGATATCGTCATCAGCTTGAAAGATGCGGTCGACAAGGTGGAGCTGGCGCGGATTTACCGAGTTCCCGGCTCGAAGACCAATTGCTTGCTCTGGCCGACTGGACGAGCGAACAATTTACGTAATGCGTGGGTGCCGAAGAAAAATTAGCTGACCGCGAGCATGGCGTCGAGCGCGGCCGGATTCTCGAGCGGCCGGTCCGCGTGCCAGTCGATCTCGCCGAGGGCGAGCAGCCGCCGGACCAGGTCGACGGCTGCCGCCTTGTCACGGATTCTGGTCAACACCGCACGGCCGGACGGCTGATGGCTGACCGTGTAGCCTGAGATCCTCGCGATGGAGCGGTGCACGCAGAGCCGGCCGCTGAAGGACCATGCCTGGATCTGCTGCGGACCTCTCACGGACAGAACACGGACATGATGTTCTCAGCTGTGTATCTTCCTATCGCGTACAGCTGCTTTCATGACACGGTCTTGTCGGTGCTGAGGTACAAGAGCAAAGTGCGGTCACTTGAGACAGACCTGGTGTTTTGCAGCCACGCTTACACGCCGTTAGGGCCGGGACATCTGCGCCGAGCCTTCCGGTTGGCGTTAAAGACGATTGCCATTTTCACGACCT
>DATAIA010000677.1:0-2324 GCA_036262895.1 Xanthobacteraceae bacterium | reverse complement strand
AATAGGACGCCATAATTTCACGCCTCGCGCCTAAGAAGTCCTTCTACAGCCAGGAGCTTGAGGACCGTATCAGCCCGATAGGGCGGGGCGATCAACCAGCACGGCTAATACGTCGCAAGGTGCTATGAAGTCCCTTCGCTGTTTGTGACCTGTGACCCATTTCTTCCATTTGGAGGTGGGTATTAGGAGCGCAAAACCAACTAGTAGAAGGAAAACGATAGCTCGCCTGCCGGCTCATTCTGAACAGCACTTAGCAAAGCGCCCATCTTCCCTGGGCTCCCCGCAGAACGGGCTGAGCGTCAAAAAAAATCCGCCGTTAAAACAACCAGTAGTGAGTATCCGGGCAGTGCCGTGATCGCTAGGCCGCAACTGTGTGTCCCCTGGGATCGGTTCGACGAATGATCTGGCTTATCCCGGTTCTGTTGAATCCCTTGTAGCCCTCGTTGCGCTCAAGGATCTCCAAGTGAGAGCCGAGTGCACCATGCTTGGCAAATCGTTCGGCTTGCTCCCCGGTGATGAAGGCAGCTGCCTTCGCAGCCGCCAGCCGATCGGGCTCGACCATCCAGATTTCGCCTTGCGTGAAGACCTGCCGCAAATGTGGGAATTCGGTAAACGGGTCCATCGTCATCACGCCCTGATGTCGCAACTGGGCGCGCGCCGCCTCGAAGTCGAACTGCGCTTCAAGGTGGTGCATTCCTGCCTGCAGCAGCGCCTCACCGTGCAGCTGGCACCACAATCCGATAGTCCCTCGTGAATTTTGTGGTGGAAGCCCCGAATGCGCAAAGTCGCCGCTTACTTCCTCTGGCGACAGATCGACGTCGGCAAACACCACGATGCGACACTCCTGGTGTTCTAAAATCTGCGCACCCCAGCCCGCCTCGATGCCGGCGTAAAACTGCTCCCGGCCAAGAACGCCGATCGCGCCGAACACACGAATCAAGTCCGCAAAATGCTCTCGGCTGCTGCGATATGTGTGATGGTCGTGATTACCCCACCCGAGCCCTAAACAGTCCTGCCGTGCCTTTTGCAGCCTGCCGGCGCGGTTCCGACTCTCCCAATATGCCCGTTCCGACGCAAAAAACAGATCACAGGCTCGCGAATGTCCCAAATCCGCTACTGCTGCGTTGATCAGCTGAAGTGCATGTTCAAATCCATCCTCGTCCCGCTCAAACCGCCGCCGCCGGCAACGAAACGCCTCCGCGTGATGCAGAACGGCACTCGCCTCCGCTGATGACACATCGTACGGAGTAAATCCCAATTGGCCGTGCCGTTCGACGATCCACAATTCAGCATCCGATTCCAACGCAATGCGCGCCATCCGCAACGCTGCATACGGCGTACCCTCCACCGCCGAATCGGCCATTGCATTGATGTTGAGAAAATCAGCGACGGACTCGACCTTGATACCCAAGCTCCAGCCGCGGGGCTCATCAAGCCGGATGGTTGGAAACATACCGCCGGGATGCTCAGCGACGGACGTGCCGTCCGCATCGCTTAATGTGAATCCCGCCTCCACAAGCGCGCCGTGATCCAGCGCCTGGCGCGGCGGTGCCACGAAGTCAACCCAGTCAATGAATCGCGTGCCTGTTTCACGCAGCATTCGCTGAGCAAACTGTTGTGCGGCCGCTGAGTTGGCACAAAACTTAGTCACAAGCTCGTGCGCCACCGTTTGTGCTCGCGGTTGCCTCTCCCATTCAACCCTTTGTGACGGCGTCCAATCCATGGCCATCCTGTTCATTTCTTTCTGAAAGCCTCTGCAATCCGGTCGACTGCCCAGTCCACCTCGTTGCGTTTAATAACGAGTGGCGGGGAAATGCGGATGATGTGCTTGTGCGTATTCGTGGTGAGGACGCTCCGTCTTGCAAGCGCCTCGCAATAACGGCGGGCACCCCCAGCTTCAGGATAGAGCTCAATAGCAATCATCAGGCCGCGCCCACGAACCTCTTTTACCTCCTCGGTAAGTAAGCTTTCTAATCCGGCTTTCATGTAGGCGCCTTGCTCCGCGGCGTTTTCGATCATGCCTTCCTCGATGAGAACGCGGACTGCCGCCCGGGCAACTGCGCAAGCGAGCGGATTACCGCCGAAGGTCGAGCCATGATCGCCTGGCTTCAGGGGACTCATGAGCTCGTTGTTGGAGAGCACGGCAGATATCGGGTAGAACCCTCCCGATAACGCCTTGCCGAGAAGCGTCACGTCGGCGTCGACGCCCTCATGTTCTTCGGCCAACAGCTTGCCCGTGCGGCCAAGCCCCGTCTGGACCTCGTCAAGAACCAGCGCAATCTGCTTTTCTGAGCAAAAACGTCGTACTTTGGCGAAATAACCAG
>DATAIA010000676.1:0-2792 GCA_036262895.1 Xanthobacteraceae bacterium | reverse complement strand
AATGAACATGCTCTGGAGCGAGCAATCACTCTGTTCCAGCGAGCGGAACAGTAACTAGCACACCTCGTTGGAGTCACGCTTCCCCCCTCTTGGATGTAAGCCAGAGATGAACGAAATTGCGGCCATGCATGGCGTAACCGGCGCGCTTGCGGTCCTGCTCGCGTTCCAGAATTTGTTCGAAGACCAAATCAAGGAGGACAAGTAGCAGGCCCGCGTGGGCCGCTTGTGACGCCGCTTCTGACGCCGTCTAGCTTACGGTTAGCGTCGACGTTCGGAAGCCTTGCGACGCAGCTCTTCAACGATCGCCTGTGCCCCTGCGCGGCTAAGAAGCTCGCCGGACTTGTCCGGAATGTCCGCGTCGCGGCAAAGCTGTTGGATCAGGCGCCGCTGTTCCTCCGTCATCGGATCTTTGTGGGTGTTCAGGGTCATGGCCGCTTCCCGGGTTGGCTAGTCTCAGTTTCAGAGGAATGGCTTGCCTCCGGTTACCGCGATCGTCGCGCCGGATACGTAGCTCGAGAGCGGATCGGCCAGCATGACATAAGCAGTGGCGAGCTCTGCCGGCTGCCCGGGGCGTTTCATCGGCACCTGTTTGCCGAAGTTTTCAACGGCTTCACCCGGCATCGTCGACGGAATCAGCGGCGTCCAGATCGGTCCGGGCGCAACCGCGTTAGCGCGAATTCCTTTTTCTGCCAGCAGCTGCGCCAATCCGGCGGTAAAATTATGGATCGCACCTTTCGTTGTCGCGTACGCGAGTAGTGTCGGATTTGGCAAGTCCGAATTGATGGACGCGGTATTGATGATGCAGCTTCCGGGCTTCATGTGCGGCACGGCCGCCTTTGTCAGATAAAACATCGCGTGAATGTTGACCTTGAACGTCAACTCCCATTCTTCGTCAGTGATATCCTCGATCGACTTGAACGTGGCCTGATGCGCTGCGTTATTGACCAGGACATCGATCCCTCCGAAACCTGAGACTGCCTTCTGGACCACGGCGCGGCAGTGATCCGGCTCTTGCAAGTCGCCCGGAACGAGGATGGCTTCGCGCCCGGCGTCCTTGATGAGGCGTTCGGTTTCACGCGCATCGCGATCTTCGTTCAGGTATGAAATCAGCACATCGGCGCCTTCCCTTGCGAACGCGATGGCGACAGCTCGTCCAATGCCGCTATCCCCGCCTGTTATCACAGCCTTCTTTCCGGTGAGGCGGTTGCTTCCCTTGTAGGATTTCTCCCCGTGGTCCGGCACGGGCGTCATGGCGCTGGTAAGCCCGGGACCAGGTTGTTGCTGGTCTTTGAAGGGCGGTCGGGGGTAATCGAGCATATGTTTTCTCCTGCGAGCGCTACGGTTGTGGTGGTCACTCGCTACCGGGCCACGCCCGCTTCCGACGTGAGCGCGGTTTGCGCGTCCGGATCGAGGAAAGTGCCAGTCGCATTCCAACAGAGGTTCCGGATTTTCGTTCCGGGATGAGATTACCTGGCGCGGCTGCGGCCTGAACGCGGTTCGAAGCCGGGCCGCGATATCTGGGGTCAATGGCCGCGAGCCGCGTTATGCCCGACATACGCCACCCACACGGCGGAGGCCAAAATCTGGGAAGGCTCGCGTTTGCACACTGCTTCTACGGCATCGAGCATGTCGGCACTGCTCGCCTGCGACTGAGTTTGTTCGCTGGCTACCGCGACATAGTTCAGCCCACTCCAGAAGCCGTAGATCCAGACCGAACCTTCCAATTTGTGGCTGGGGCTCGAAAGCCAATCGCCGCAAGTTTTACTGCCGAAGCCGGCGAGCTTGACGGCCAGTCGTCCGGCGCGGATGGCATCTGTCGGCTCTTCCGCGGGATTGGCGGATGTGGCGCAGAGCGCCAGCAGCATGGTCAGTAATATTCGTCTCCACATCGGTCCGCGCCGCTGTTGCCTTGGCGCCTGAAGAACATGCGACCTCGGTTGGGATAATTCCCCGCAACGAATTTGGTTCTAAGGCAGGCGGCGACGAACTCGGACCCGGCGTAACACTTGCTGGAACGGTTGCAATGCAGGAGCGTTTTCGTGGGAACGGAGGCCAACATGGGTGTCGCTGAATACAGGGTCGTATCGAAAGGAAACGGCTGGAGTGTGCTTCACGATGGAGCGGCTGCGAACGATTACGCGAGCAAGGAGGCCGCCTTTGAATCTGCAGTTGCGGCGGCTTCGCTCGCACTGCGAGAGGGACACGAGATACATGTCAGCGTGCCCGGACGGGACGCCGGCAACCGCACTGCGCTCGGAGTAAAGGAATAATTGGTCCGATCGGCATCCGCAGCTTTGATCTGCTTCATCCCGGCACATTGGATGTATGGCGGCGCTCGGGTTTAACGCGACCGCGTTGAGGGGGGCGCGCAGCGCCATCGAAAGAATTCATGCCTGCAACTCAGCCGGAAGATGTCGACGCGCTAATCATCGGCGGCGGTCCAGCCGGGCTCACTGCGGCGATTTACCTGGCCAGATATCGGCGGAGGGTTGTTGTCGTCGACAGCAGCGAGAGTCGCGCGGCCTTGATTCCCGCGACCCATAACTATCCAGGCTTTGCTGATGGTATCGCCGGTGTCGGGCTGCTCGATGCGCTTACGCGACAGGCGAAAACATATGGCGTCAGGCTCATTCACGATCGGGTTGCTAGCCTGGAGAAATTGGAATCCGGGTTTGCGGCCAAATGCGTGCAGGCCGATATCCTAGCAAGACGAGCGATTCTTGCAACGGGCCTTCTGGACCGCAACGTTCCCATTCCAGGGCTGAAGGAAGCGATCGATCATGGCGTGGTTC
>DATAIA010000675.1:0-1596 GCA_036262895.1 Xanthobacteraceae bacterium | reverse complement strand
TGCGTTCCCAGGATGCCGTCCAAACCCGCGGACCATGCTGTGCAGAAGTCAATGAAGAGAAGATCCTTCGACACATTGACGAACTTGCCCACGCCACCTTTGCTGCGCTCAACCGTGATCGGTTCGACGCCTCCCGGAAAGTTGACCGCGCACCAGGTGCCGGTCGCATCCTCATAGCAGGATTGCAGAGAGGCCTTTCCGCCCGGCTTGCCCAGCGCACGAACGTACACCGAGTAGGAAGTGGTGCCATCGCCGTCCGGGTCGGGATTGGGAAGCTGGAACGCTGCGGTTCCGTCGGTCCCATTGGCGTCGAGCACTTGGAAATCGCCTTCTCTCAGATTGATACGTGTGTTCGCCACCTGGCCTGTCTTCCCCAGATCCACGAAGATGCGATGACCATCACCCCCACTGAAATTGGGTGACTTGTCCTTGGGTACACCGATGATATTCAGGTTGTAGTGTGCCCCACTGGGCGCACCGTTTCCGGTCTCCGTCGTCAGCAAGGTTGCGCTCCCGCCAGACGCCGAGGGCCCGGTGCTCTGGTCGTTGCTGCAGGCGCCGAGGCCGGCCAGCGTAATGAGGGCAGGGAAGAGGAGGGCTCGGTTCATGGGATCTCCGCCGGAGAGGTTGCATTGGAGAGGTTTCGCGAGATTCTCGATTTCGAATGGAGAATGGCGGAGAGCAGGAAAGGCGAGATTCGTGCCCGATGAGAGGGCTGCCGGGCCATTGGGCAAGTTGAGCACCGGAACGATGTTATTGCTGCGGGCGATGACTCCTCAGGCGGAAACAGCGGGAAGCGGGTGCAAAGGCTGTGATCATCGCGCCAAGACTTACGCGATCGGCGCTGGGGGTCCAAAGTGCGCTTGCCAGGGATGAAGAACTGACATCGGAGCTACCCGCCAGGCTGATCGGGTGAACAGAGGAGGTGGCCACCCGGTCGCGCGACTTGCATTGCATGGGGGCCCATATATTTTTCCAGGGTAGGGCAAATGCTTTGGCAAAGGAACACGCAGTGTCTGCCGCTCTTCACCCTCCGCAGTTCGCTCTCCAGCAGTCCAGAACACCGCTTGGCAGCCGGACCCCGAGGGTCGCAGCCGGTCCATTGCTCGCCCTGGTCTCGCGCCGGTAATCGTTGCCCGGCGGGCGACGCTCCGGCCGGCGCAGAGATCGAAGATCGGGGCAGGCCGCCCGCCATCACTTGCGAGGTTCACTATGGTCGAGGTCGATCGAGGTATCATGGCTCGCGACAGCTATGTCGCGCGGCCGCAGGAAGAAACTGTCGCAACGATGGAGGCCGGCTCGGTCGGGGAGGCGGTCGCGGGTGCCGCGGGGCTGGTCCTCGCAATCCTGGGGCTGCTTGGCATTCTGCCGCTCACGCTGGACGCAATCGCCGGCATTGCGCTGGGTGTCGCCTTGCTGCTCGGGGGCGCCGCTCTGGCCGCACGCTACTCACGCGCAATTGATCGGTTCGCGGCGCAGGGCGAAACCCACTCTCAAACGGAGGCTCCTATGCGTATGGTTCTTTGCGCTGCCGCGGCCGCGGCTTGGGTCGCCACCGCAACGGCGGCGCCGGCAACTCCGATTCGGCCCGCAGCG
>DATAIA010000674.1:0-5707 GCA_036262895.1 Xanthobacteraceae bacterium | reverse complement strand
ATGAGGCAGCGAATTCGTCCGACCCGGTTCTGGCTCTGGTGCCGCCGGACAGGCGTGCAACGCTGATCGCCAAGCGCGATTCCAACGGTAAATTGCCGACCTATTTGTTTGATATCCACCTGCAGGGAGCGGACGAGACGGTTTTTTTCGAAATCTAAGCCTTGGCAAGGCTCTCTTTCCACGACCCTGATTCCGCGCTACCAAATGGGTTAGAGAAACAGTCAAAGCGTCAAACGATTATAACGTTAGTCCACCATGGGAGGACCTTCATGTTGCGCACTCGGATCATCTCCGGAATTGTAGCCTGTGCCATCGGCGCGGTTTCTGCCGGCGCCGCACTGGCCCAGGAAACTGTGAAGATCGGCTTGATCCTGCCAATGACCGGCCAGCAGGCATCGACCGGCAAGCAGATCGATGCGGCGGTTCGGCTTTACATGCAGCAGAACGGGGCGACGGTTGCCGGCAAGAAAATTGAAGTCATTCTCAAGGACGACGGCGCGGTTCCCGACAACGCCAAGCGGATTGCCCAGGAGTTGATCGTCAACGATCACGTGAGCTTCATCGCCGGCTTCGGCGTCACGCCGACCGCACTTGCGGCCGCGCCGCTTGCGACCCAGGCAAAGGTTCCGGAAATCGTGATGGCGGCGGGTACGTCGATCATTACCGAGCGCTCGCCCTATATCGCGCGCACCAGCTTCACCCTGCCGCAGTCGTCGGTCGTGATTGCCGACTGGGCCGCGAAGAACGGCATCAAGAAAGTCGCCGTGCTGGTGTCCGACTATGCCCCGGGCGCCGATGCCCAGGAATGGTTCACAAAAACCTTCAAGGCTGCCGGTGGTGAAGTCGTTGCCGAACTGAAAGTGCCGCTCGCGGCACCAGATTTCGCGCCGTTCCTGCAGCGCGCTCGCGACGCTTCACCCGACGCGCTGTTTGTGTTTGTTCCGTCCGGCCAGGGCGGTACGTTTGTCAAACAGTTTGTCGAGCGTGGTCTTGATAAGGCCGGCATCAAACTGATCGGGCCTGGCGATGTGACGGATGATGATCTCCTCAACGGTATGGGGGATGCGGTTATTGGTGCCGTAACCGCGCACCTTTATTCGGCGGTGCATCCGTCATCGGTCAACAAAGCTTTCGTCGAGGCCTTCAAGAAAGCCAATAACGGCATGCGGCCGAACTTCATGGCTGTCGGCGGATATGACGGTATGCATCTCATTTATGAGGCGCTGAAAAAAACCAACGGTTCCACCGATGGTGATGCGCTGATCAATGCGATGAAAGGGACAAAGTGGGAAAGCCCGCGTGGCCCGATTTCGATTGATCCCGAGACGCGCGACATTGTGCAGAACATCTATATCCGCAAGGTCGAGAAGGTGAACGGCGAACTCTATAACGTCGAGTTTGCCACCTTCGATGCGATCAAGGATCCTGCAAAGGCGGCCAAGAAGTAGCACATTGGATACGAGCCCTCCCCCCTTCGGGGAGGGCCTTTGCTTTTAATCTCTCCCTCCTCGCCTGAAATTTGATCATGCAGCCTCTGCTGACCAATCTGTTTGATGGCATTGCCTACGGCATGTTGCTGTTCGTGCTGTCTTGCGGACTTGCGGTTACGCTGGGGCTGATGAATCTCGTCAATCTCGCGCACGGCGCCTTCGCCATGGCCGGCGGGTACATCACGGTCATCTTGGTGAACCGGATGGGCTTGCCGTTTTTCGCGTCGCTACCGCTTGCCTTCGTGTTTACGGCTCTCATTGGCGTGCTGCTGGAGCGTACGCTTTATGTCCACGTCTATGCCAAAAGCCATCTCGAGCAGGTGTTGTTCACGATCGGCCTGGTGTTCATGTCGGTTGCCGCGGTCGACTATTTCATGGGGTCGCAGCAGCAATTCGTGCAGATCCCCAGCATGCTGCAGGGCCAGTTCGACGTGATGGGAGTTGGGATCGGCAAATACCGTTTGCTGATCATCGTACTTTGCGGGTTATTGACGATTGCGCTGCAGCTCATTCTGTCGCGAACCCGTTTTGGCAGCCGGCTGCGTGCGGCGGTTGATGATCCTCGCGTTGCACGCGGGCTTGGCATCAACGTCAATGCTGTGTTTGCCATCACCTTTGCCTTCGGCTCAGGGCTTGCCGGACTGGGCGGCGCGCTGGGCGCGGAAATTCTCGGCCTCGATCCGACCTTCCCGCTCAAATACATGATCTATTTTCTGATCGCTGTGACCGTGGGCGGCTCGTCGAGCATCACCGGCCCGTTCTTGGCCGCCCTCCTTGTCGGCATCGGCGATGTCGCGGGCAAATATTATGTGCCGAAGCTTGGAGCATTCGCGATCTATACGATCATGATCGTGGTTCTTATCGTGCGGCCGCAAGGGCTGTTCGGCCGGGTCACAGGGCGCTGAGGCCAACCCGATCATGCAAATGAACGTTGCATCTCCCGCTGATCAAGTGACCCAGCAACTTGCCCGGCGCGCCCGGTGGGGGCTGGGCGAGGTTGTCTTCTGGCTCGCGGTGCTGGCGAGCATCTTCCTTCTGCCGTCGCGGCATCTGATCCTGACCGAAATTGCTATTCTGGCGCTGTTTGCGCTCTCGCTCGATCTGATCTTGGGCTACGCCGGCGTCATCTCACTGGGACATGCGGCCTTTTTCGGATTCGGCGCTTACGCGGCGGGGTTGCTTTCGAAATACGCCATCATCAACGAACCGGTGCTGGCGCTTCTTGTATCGGGAGCGGCGGCGGCGCTGCTCGGTTTCCTCACCAGTTTTCTGGTGCTGCGCGGCTCCGATCTGACGCGGCTGATGGTGACGCTTGGTGTTGCGCTGGTGTTGCGCGAAGTTGCCAACCGCTTTGATTGGTTGACCGGCGGTGCCGATGGGTTGCAGGGCGTTACCATTGAGCCACTGCTTGGCCGGTTTGCTTTCGATATTACCGGCCATGTTGCCTATGTTTATTGCCTTGTTGTCCTCTTCATTTTGTTCCTGATTGCGCGGCGGATCGTATGCTCGCCATTCGGCTTGTCATTGCGTGCGGTGCGCGGCAACGCCTTGCGAGCGTCCGCAGTCGGCATTTCTGTGAATGCGCGCCTTGTTGCGATCTACACGATCGCGGCCTTCTATGCCGGCGTTTCAGGTGCGCTGCTCACGCAGACGACGCAATTTGCTTCGCTCGATGTATTTTCGTTTGAGCGCTCCGCCGATGTGCTGCTCATTCTCATTCTTGGCGGCACCGGCTATCTCTATGGCGGGTTGCTTGGCGCGATCATTTTCAAGCTGATGCAGGATTGGCTCGCCGGCATCACCCCGCAATATTGGCAGTTCTGGATCGGGCTCGTGCTGGTGCTCGTTGTCCTGATCGGGCGCGAGCGGATTGGTCGATGGATCGCCGGCATTCGAGCGTCGGTCGAGCGGTTGTTTGGTGCGCATGGCTCAGCCGGCACGAAAAGCGAGAGCAGCCGATCATGACGACTGTGCTCGAAACTTCAGGTCTGGTGAAACGGTTTGGCGGCATTGTCGCCACCAACAATGTGTCGTTGCAAATTGCCAAGGGCGCACGACATGCCTTGATTGGGCCGAACGGTGCCGGCAAGACGACGGTCATCAATTTGTTGACTGGGGTGGTGCCGCCAACGGCGGGGCACATCATCCTTGAAGGGGAGGACATCACCGCATTGTCCCCGCATCAACGGGTCCGTCGCGGGCTTGCCCGCACGTTTCAGATCAATCAATTGTTTGCCGACTTGACGCCGCTTGAAACCATCGGACTTGCTGTCTCCGAACGTCTGGGTGCCGGTTTCGATTGGTGGCGGCTGGTCGGCAGCAAGCCGGGCGTCGTCGACGAAATTGTGCCGCTGCTGGAGCGCTTCAAACTTGCCGATGTGATGGATGAACGCACCGCGACATTGCCCTATGGCAAGCAGCGGTTGCTTGAAATCGCCGTCGCCTTTGCCTGCCAGCCGCGTGTTCTGCTGCTCGATGAACCTGCGGCGGGCGTGCCGGAAGCGGAGCGGCACGAAATTCTCGCAACGATCGCCGCTTTGCCCAAAGACGTCACTGTGCTCTTGATCGAACACGACATGGATCTGGTTTTCAGTTTTGCCGACCGGATCTCCGTGCTTGTCAACGGGGCGGTGTTTGTCGAGGGCGCGCCGGACGATGTTGCCCGCGACCCGCGCGTCAAAGCGGTCTATCTCGGTGAGGCGATCGATGGCTGATGTGCTTTCGATTGAGCAGTTGACCGCCGGCTACGGTGAGGCGGTTGTGCTGTCTGACGTCTCGCTTGCAGTGGCCGAGGGCCAGGCGCTGGCTCTGCTCGGCCGCAACGGCATGGGCAAGACGACGCTTGTCAATTCGGTGGTCGGTGTCACCCGCTATATCAGCGGGGCGATCAAAGTTGATGGTCGCGATGTCACCAGACTGCGGCCCGATCAACGGGCGGTTGCGGGCGTTGGTTGGGTTCCGCAGGAGCGCAACATCTTTCGCTCGCTCACGGTCGAGGAAAATCTGACGGCGGTGGCGCGGCCCGGACCATGGACGGTTGCGCGGATCTACGACTTATTTCCACGTCTGCGCGAGCGGCAACGCAATCTCGGCAATCAGCTCTCCGGTGGCGAGCAACAGATGCTCGCGGTCGGCCGCGCTCTGGCGCTCAATCCGCGCATTCTGTTGCTCGACGAGCCCCTGGAAGGATTGGCGCCGATTATCGTCGACGAATTGCTTGGCTCCTTGCGGCGGATCGTGCGTGATGAAGGCATGGCAGCCATCATTGTCGAACAGAATGCGCAAAAGATTCTCGGGGTGACGGACCGCACGGTGATTATTGAGCGTGGCAACGTGGTTTACGAGAATGACAGCGCAACGCTGCGCGCCGATCGCGCCGCGCTTGAAAAATATCTCGGTGTTGCCGATGGGGCGGGTTCACGCCGCCCGGCACGGCATTAACTGGCTGGGCATCCCGAGCTCACGATCAGTCTGATGCGTAGGTGTGACGCATCGGCTGATTCTCAAGCAGGAACCAAGTTGTTAGGCTCGTTCTGTGTCTTGCCAAAGGAGATCTAAAGACGTGAGCGGAAATCCAGCCGTGAGCCACGAGAGCGAAGAGATTGCCCATATCCGCCAAGCGGTGCGCGATCTCTGTGCCGATTTTCCGGGCGAATATTGGCGCGAACTCGATCGTGAGCGTGCCTATCCCACTGAATTTGTGGCGGCGCTGACCAAGGCCGGATTTCTCGCTGCGTTAATTCCTGAAGAATATGGCGGGAGCGGCCTGTCATTGGCGGCCGCTGCCGCGATCATGGAAGAGATTCATGCCGCCGGCGGCAATGGTGCGGCCTGTCATGCGCAGATGTATATGATGGGAACGGTGTTGCGCCATGGCAGCGCCGCACAGAAATCTCAGTTCCTGCCACGCATTGCCAAAGGTGAGTTGCGTCTTCAGGCCTTTGGCGTCACCGAACCGACGTCGGGCACCGACACGTTGAGCCTGCGCACCACGGCCGTGCGCGATGGCGATCAATACGTGGTCAATGGCCAGAAGATCTGGACCTCGCGCGCCGAACATTCCGATGTGATGTTGCTGTTGGCGCGCACCACGCCGCGCGAGCAGGTGCAGAAACGAACCGACGGGCTCTCGGTGTTTCTGGTCGACATGCGCGAGGTGACGGGCAAGGGGCTCACCATTCGCCCGATCCGCACCATGATGAATCATGCAACGACCG
>DATAIA010000673.1:0-3371 GCA_036262895.1 Xanthobacteraceae bacterium | reverse complement strand
CAACCGCTCGAAGGGTACCGGGCACAATTCGAGGCATGGTTCCGGCAAGTCGGACTCGACGGGCTTTGGGTCGCAGCTGAACACCTATGAACCAGACGTCTAACCACGCGCTGTACCGAACCGCGGACGTATCGTTTCTTGCTTGCGCGCTTCGGCGATCCTTCGCGTGATCCATCCTGCAAATCAGCAAAGAAAATGACGCGCTGCGGGAGCCGAGCCGCACGCGATGGCTGCGTACATGGCAGTGCGCTGAGCGCTGAGCTGACGATCGCTAGTGCACGTCGCGTCGGCGATATTCGCGCTCGAACAACGCCGCGTCGGCCGCCATACTTGCTGCGAGCTGACGCATCGCGTCGGCCTCCGGACCCGGCTCGAGCTGAGCAACCGCAGCGGTTAAGACGTCAGCCAGTTCCCCGCAGTGCTGCACGAGATCCGACGTATCCGCATCGTGGCGTCCCGCACTGAGCCGCGAAGCGACCTCCGCAAATGCTCGACGCAAGCCCTCCTCAGCCGTTGCGATTTCTATTGCCAGATCTCGGTCGATAGCCATCGACATCCCCGCATAACGCATGGCCGTGCAGGTGCGTTTGCCATGCATCATGACTAGATCGACGAGCGGGGTGGTCTTACGGGGCGGCGAGAACGCAGCTCGGGAGCCTGCTCTATAACCGATTGCCGGCTCTGGTCGGCTTCCGCATGCTGGATGAGTGCCTGCCGCGAACATGTGAACCCTCGCGAGGGCGCGGGCGTGTGGGCTTACGCGCCAGTTCACGGCGCACTTTGGTCACAAGGGAGAAGACAACGGCCCTCGCGTCTCTGCAAGCCGCTGATTAACGTGCTCGTACAGCACGTTCAAATCAGTGACCTCCCGGTTCGTACCCGGATTTTTGAGTCAAAAGCGCCATTATTATCACCAAGTTGCGCCACGGCGGACCCTGCATCGCTTCCGTACCGCGCGCCACTGAGCCGGACTGATTTACGCGATTCTCACGGGATGATTTCGCCGGCGCAGGCAACAGGGCAAAACTGGCATGCATCTCGCTCATTGGCCTTTGCCAATCCAGACTCGGACGCTACGATTGGTTCTAGAGGAGAGACAGCTGAAACCCTTGAACACGTCACCGCATTCATGATCTGGATTCTCACCGTGTGGGCGGTGATCATCGCAGTGGGGAATACTTACTCAATGGTCCTACCGGTCAGGCGCTGCTACGCTTGAGTACACCCTCTTCAATCGATCGCATGCGTACGCCGACATAGGCCTTGATCGCGGCCACTGTCAGGGGGGCCGCACCGAAAATAATGAACACTAGATCGCCGGGCAGGCGCAGCCATTCGATCGTATGCGCGGTGTCGGTCCCGATGTAGGCCAGGCTCCTGGCATGCCAATAGCCGTGCTGGACGACGTCCCAGACTTGCAGCACGCCACCCGGGAAAAGGCTCAGCGCCACCATCATCAACAATCCGATGTTGGTGCCCCAGAAGCCCACCATGATGTATTTTTCCATGCTCTTCCAGCGAACATCATTGGAGGTCTGGCGCAGCACGAATACCATCAGCGCGATTGCCAGCATTCCGAAAACGCCCATCAGCGCCGCATGCGCGTGATTGGGTGTCAGTATGGTGCCGACTTCGTAGTAGCTGATGATTGGCAAATTGATCAGGAAACCAAACACGCCGGCGCCGACGAAATTCCAGAAGCCGACTGCCATCAAAAAGTAGAACGTCCACTTGTGCGGCACCGCAACAGGCTCGCCGCAGATGTCGCAGTTACCCCGAGTGGTACGCACAAAATCCCAAGCATCGAGAGTCAGCAAGGTCAGTGGCACGACCTCCAGCACCGAGAACATCGCTGACATCGCCATGTTGAATTGGGAATGGCCGGTGAAATACCAGTGGTGGCCGGTGCCGATGACGCCACCGACAAAGTACAGAATCGCATCCAGATAGATCACTCGTAGCGCAGTGTTCAGCCGCGTCAGACCTAGCTGGAAAAAGGTCAGCGCAACAATCGTTGTGGCGAAGAATTCGAAGAAACCCTCCACCCAGAGATGAATGATCCAGAAGCGCCACGTGTCGACCACCGTGTAATTGGTTTTGGCGCCGAAGAGGAGTGCGGGTACATAGAACACCGGGATCGCCAACGACGCATACAGGAACACCCGTGCCAGCGGGCGGGCCTGCCGATTGACGACCTCGCCTGGCCATGCCAACGACCACAACATCGCGAACCACGCCAACAACCCGATCACCAACAGGTACTGCCAGAAGCGACCGATTTCCAGGTATTCCCAGCCTTGGTTGCCGAACCAGAACCAGCCGTCACCGAGCAGAGAGGACATGCCGACCCATTCGCTGAGCAAGCTGGCGCCGATGACCAATGCAAACGCGGCGAAGAGCAGATGAATTGCAGTCACCATCCAACGCGGCTCGTTCGTCCGCAGCGAACGTCCAAGGAACAAGGCGGCGGCAACATAGGCGGTTGCGATCCAAAAGATTGCGGTTTGCAAATGCCAGATGCGAAGCAGGTTGCTGGGGAAAATTGCTTCCAGTTGGAAGCCGTAAAAGCTGCGCGGATCGGCACGGTAGTGTGCGACCCCGCCACCCACCAGCGTCTGCATCAGAAACAGCAGCGATACCACGACAAAGAACTTGACCAGCGCGCGCTGGCCAGGACTTGCGTTTCCGGGAATTACTTGCGGGTGCACATGGTGACCGCGCGTGACCCAGCCCAAATAATCGAACTTGCCGAATGCCAGCAGCACCACTGCTATGCCACCGAGCAAAACGCCCAGACTGAGCGCGCTCCACAGCAACGCGCCAGGAACCGGCACGTTGCCAACATCGGGATCGTAGGGGAAATTATTGGTATAGGAGTAATCGGCGCCCGGACGGTCTGCGACCGAGGCCCATGCCGCCCAAACGATAAACGCGGTGAGCTGGTGCAACTCGGCAGGATCGGTAATAAGGTCGGCCTTGAGCCCGCCGTTCTTGGCCGGGTCGTGGAAGTAATCTCTCCAGTAGCCGACTTGCTGTCGATAGGCCACCGCTTCCGGCGCGGTCAGCTGCAGTGTGTTGCTGGCGACGTCGTAGCGGTTGAGCTTTAGGGTCACCGCCACTTCGGCGCGTATCGCCGCCGCTTGAGTCGGTGCTAAGTCGGAAACAGGCTTGCCATATTGCTGCTGAGCCAATGCCGTAGCGGTCTCTTCACCAATGCGGTGCAACGCTTCGGCAGAATAATCGGGGCCGAGATACGCACCATGCCCCCAGATGGTGCCGTTATCCATCAACCCGTGCTGCAGGAACAGTGCTTGGCCATCGCTGATGTCGTCGCCGCTGAACACGACGGCCCCATTGGTATCCAGCACGCG
>DATAIA010000672.1:0-2310 GCA_036262895.1 Xanthobacteraceae bacterium | reverse complement strand
CGGCGCGACGCCCAGATTGGGCTTGGCCATGTTGACGTAAATCTGCCCCAGAACCTGATTAAAATACGGATTGTTCGGTTCTTCCTTGACGAGGCTGTTGATCTCCTGCAGCGCCATCTTCAGATCTGGTTTGCGCATATAGACGATGGCGCGCGCATATCGCGCGGGTTTGCTCAGATCGGATGCCGGATATTTGTTGAACACGCTTTGGACCGGTGCGGTGAAGCCGATAAGCTTCGCCTTGATCATGTCGAATTCGTGTTGCGATTCCGGGCTGTCCTTCACGTCACGATAGGGCGAGGAATCGGAAATCTGTTCCAGCGAGGCGATACGTTCACGGGAAAGCGGATGGTCCGTCGCCCACACGTCCATGTGATAGGCGCTCATCGCTTCTTCGTCGGCGAATTTCTCGAACACCTCGACCATGCCCCGGCCGGATTGGTGAGTCGCGCGCAGATATTTCTGTCCCATCTGGTCGGCGGTGGCTTCCTGCGCGCGGCTGAAGGCGTTGAATTGCGCCGCTGCAACCTGCTGGCCCAGCATCAGAAGGCCCATGCCGAGATCGCCCGCGCCCGCCACCATCGCCACGATACCTGCCGCCATCGACACCAGCATCGGAATGGACGCCTTCGAGATCGCCTGGGTGCCGCGAGATAAATGTCCGCCCGCGATATGTCCGGTTTCATGCGCGAGAATCCCGATCACCTCGTTGGGCTTGTCGAGCTGCATGAAAATGCCGGTATTGACGAAGATATTCTGGCCTTCGGCGGCGAAGGCGTTGATCGAATCGTCGTTGACCAGATAGATCCGCAATGCGTTCGGATCGAGACCCGCCGCCTTGTAGATCGGCGTCTCATACGCCTTCAGCGTGAGTTCCGTCTCGTCGTCATGGATGATCGAAATGCCTTGCGCCAGCACCGATTGGGTGGCAAAGCATGTCGCCGTTGCAACAGCGACGGAAATTGTCACTGCGCGTCGAATATAGCGCAGAATTCCGCGGTGTTGCCTTCGCCGCGAAGGGTTGCAAAACGGCAAGGCTTGAACTCTCCTCTACCCAGCGCCAAAGACCCCTCGCTTCGGGCTGAAACTAGGGGGGCGGCGCGGGCTAAGTCAATAAAAGCCAAAAACCGCATCGGGGACGGTCAGGATTCATGCTTCAGAAGCGCTTATTGGCGATCGTGGGCGGCCTGTTTCTTACAGGTTGTTCATCAGGCCTGTTTGACGGTGGCGAGAAGACAGCCATAACCGTCCCGCCGAGCGGTGCGTATGTCGTCGGCGACGAGGCGGAAGCTGTGAAGGTGGGGGCTGCGGTCCTTGCCGCAGGCGGCAGCGCTGCCGACGCTGCGACGGCCGTCTACTTTGCACTGTCTGTCACATATCCGGTTGCGGCGGGCCTTGGCGGCGGCGGCCTCTGTGTGGTCCACAACACCAAGGGGCCAAACGAGGTCTTCAGTTTCCTCACGCGCGATTCGAAGGGCGGCGGGCCTTATGCGCTGCCGGGCAACGTCAAAGGGTTCTGGGCGCTTCAGCACGCTTACGGCAAGCTCAGTTGGGATCGTCTCGTGGCGCCCGCCGAGACCCTCGCCACTTCCGGCTTTCCGATTTCCGAGGCATTGGAAACCCGTCTCAACGCCAGCCTGGATGTGCTGCGCCTGGACGCGAACCTTGCCTATGAGTTTCTCGACGACAACGGCAATCTGAAACCCACCGGCACGGCTATCGTCAACACCGATGTCGCGAAGACGCTGGCTGCGATCCGTACACAAGGCGCCGATGGATTTTATCGCGGCGACATCGGCAAGAAGGTCGTCGATTACGCGATGCAGCAGGGCAGCGGGATCACCGCGGACGAATTCGCCAATTACTCTGAGATGCGCCTGCCCGCGCAGAGCGTGGCGATGGGCGATCTGACGGTCTATCTGCCGCCGGGCAATGTTGGTTCGGGCGCATTCGCGATCACCTTGTTCCGCAAGCTCACTGACGTGATGGCGAGCCTCGATATCGGTCAGGCCACGCGCGAAACGCTCGAACAATTCCAGGTGGAAGCGCTGCCGAAGGATCTGGGCGCAACAGGCTTCGCTGCCATCGACACGAGCGGGCAGGCTGTGGCTTGCGGCGTGACGATGAACGGTTCGTTCGGCTCGGGCCGCACGACGCCCGCCATCGGCGTGACCCTGGCGCGCGCGCCCGCATCGAGCGCCGCCGGCTTGTCGTCGGCCTTCATCACGCCGGTCGTCGCATCGCATGCGGTCGACAGCGCGGCCATCACCGGCGTCGGCACGGGCGGCCCCAACGGTGCTGCTTCGGTTG
>DATAIA010000671.1:0-14504 GCA_036262895.1 Xanthobacteraceae bacterium | reverse complement strand
TCGGTCTTCTGCTTGCCGACCTCGGGCTTTTGCTGGTCGTCCTCGTAGAGGACCTCAACCGGCAGGCCGCCCATCTTGCGGCCAAGATGGTCGAGCGCCAGTTCGAATGCATCGCGCATATCGTTGCCGATTACCGCGGTTGGACCACTAAACGTATCAACAAAACCGATTTTCACGGGAGTCTGGGCCATAGTGGGTCCAGCGGTCCCAATGGCGAGCGCGAACGATGCTCCCAGCATGAGTGTTTTTGCGTTCATATCCCCTCTCCTTTTTGCGGCCCTTCGCATTTCTTGCTCTTTATGAATCGGCCTCGTTGGCATCGAGCGTGCTATATTACAAGGACCCTCCCGACAAGTACATTGGACCCCAAGCGATAAGACCGACTGTGGAACGGTTAGTGCACCGTGAATGTGAAGCTGTATTATGCTCCGAAACCGGTGCAATCCGGCGGGAGGCTTTATCGATGCCATTAATGGCTCAATCCATCGAAGACGCGGTACGGCCGATCTCTGACGGAAGCATGCTGATCGTCCCCCGCGATTCCAGCGGGGTTCCCATGGCGGCCACCCGCGCTCTGATCCGGCGCGGTATCAAAGATCTGCATCTCGTCGCCTTGCCGACCTGTGGGCTGTTGGCCGACCTCTTCGTTGGGGCGGATTGCATTAAGACGATCGAGGCTGCGGCCGTCAGCCTCGGAGAATTGGGTCCGGCGCCGCGCTTCAATGCAGCCATTACGGCCGGCACGATTGAGATGAAGGATGCAACTTGTCCGGCGCTTCACGCCGCACTGCAGGCAACGGAAAAAGGCGTTCCGTTCATGCCGTTGCGCGGTCTCCTCGGCTCGGATCTACTCAAGCATCGGCCGGATTGGCGCCTCATCAACAATCCGTTCGGCGACGACGATCCGATTGTTCTGCTTCCCGCCATAAAACCCGACTTTGCCCTGTTCCATGCACCGATGGCGGATCGCTTCGGCAATGTTTGGATTGGCCGCCAACGCGAACTGGTCACGATGGCTCATGCGGCGGTCAAGACGATCGTCACTGTCGAGAAAATATACGAGGGCAATCTGTTTGAGGATCCTGTGCTGGCGGCTGGATCGCTTGGAGGATTTTATCTCGAAGCCGTCGCGGTTGCTCCGCGTGGCGCGTGGCCCCTGTCACTGCCTGACCACTATGGCGCGGACACAGCCCATCTTGCCGAATATGCAAAGCTTGCCGCAACCCCGGAGGGCTTTGCCCGCTATCTTGAGCACCATGTCCATGAACGCCGCGCCGCCTGAACTACCATTCCGGGATGAGGAACTCCTTGCCGATATCGTCGCCGGTTTGATCGGCGATGCCCGCCATGTTGCGGTGGGCAACGCATCGCCTATCCCGGCAACCGGCGCGTTGCTCGCGCGCCACCGCGGCAATGGTCGGCCCTATGTTTCGCTGCTGCATAGCCGCAAACACAGTTTCTTCAACGATGGGGCACGCGAGCTGTTCGATTGTGCGGGCCAGGGTCGCATGGATGTCTTTTTTCTGTCGGGCGCTCAGATCGACGGCGAAGCCAATATCAATCTCGTCAGCATTGGCGACTATCGTAAGCCACGCGCCCGCTTCTCCGGCTCGTTCGGCTCGTCCTACCTCTATTATGTCGTGCCCCGGGTTATTCTGTTTCGGCTTGAACACACCAAGCGCACGCTGGTCCCCAAGGTCGATTTCATTAGCGCGGCCGGAACCAGCGCGCCGAACGAATTTCGCCCAGGCGGACCGATTGCGTTAATCACCAACCGGTGCCTGTTTACGTTCAACCGCGAGATCAGACGATTTTCGTTGACCAGTGTCCACCCGGGACACACGGTTGAAGAAGTGATCGAAAACACCGGATTCGAGTTCGATCGACCATCTGACGTACCGATCACCTTGCCGCCTTCCCCCCAAACCTTACAAACCATCCGAGAAGTCATCGCGCCCGAGCTTGCGGAGGTCTATCCGCAATTCGCCGCGTCGGTTTTCGGAATCAAACAACGTCAAGCCAGCTAACGAACGGGACTCCATGAAAAACCTGCGTATCGATGCCGAGCGTCTTTGGGATGAACTGATGGAAACGGCCGCCATCGGCGCCACAGCGAAAGGCGGAATCTGCCGCCTGACACTCACCGATCTCGATCGGCAGGTGCGCGACTGGTTTAAGGCGCGCGCCGAATCTTTCGGTTGCACCGTGACAGTTGACAATATGGGCGTGATGTTTGCGCGCCGTCCCGGCCAGCGCTCGGACGTGCCGCCCATCGGCATGGGGAGCCATCTCGACACGCAACCAACCGGCGGCAAATTCGATGGAGTATTGGGTGTTCTCGCCGCCCTCGAAGCCCTGCGGATCATGCATGAAGCAGGCTATCAAACATTCGCGCCGATCGAGGTCATTAATTGGACGAATGAGGAAGGTGCGCGCTTTGCCCCCTCTCTTGGCTCTTCAAGCGTATTCGCCGGGGTCAACACGCGCGACTGGATGATTTCACGTCAGGATCGCGACGGGATCACGCTGGGCAACGCCCTTCAAGCAATCGGCTATTGTGGCAGCGAACGTTGCGGCGATCACAAACTTTCCGCATTTTTCGAACTGCACATCGAGCAGGGCCCGATTCTGGAAGCCGAAAACGTCGAGATTGGCGTCGTCACCGGTGTTCAAGGTGTGCGCTGGTACGAAGGGATTATCCGGGGTCAGGATGCCCATACGGGCGCAACCCCGATGCACCTGCGGAAAAATGCGCTGCTGGGAGCCGCGCGGGTGGTTGAACGCGTCAACCAAATCGCGCTGGCTCACGCGCCACGCGCGGTCGCGACCGTCGGCTCGATGGTGGTCAAACCCAATTCGCCGAATGTGGTCCCAGGTGAGGTTTTTTTCACGGTCGATCTGCGACACCCCGAGCTTGCCACACTTGAGTCCATGGAAACGCAGCTTGAAAAAGCATTGAAAGACATTTTGCCGCCGCTTGGGCTGACAACCGAATTCACCCGAATACATGCGCAGCCGCCGGTGCATTTCCATCCGGATTGTATTGCAGCCGTCCGTGAAGCAGCGACCACATCCGGCTATTCAGTCAAAGATATCATCTCCGGTGCATCGCACGATGCCGCTTACGTCTCACGCGTCGCGCCGAGCTCAATGATTTTTGTGCCCTGCCGCGACGGCATCAGCCACAACGAAATTGAGTTCAGTTCCAAGGAGCAATGCGCGGCAGGTGCACAAGTGCTGTTACAGGCCGTGCTCAACTACGATCGGCATCTCGCCGATCATCACAGCTAGTTAGAGAACCAGATCGATGGCGATGGGGGCAACGATCCGGGTCGGCTGTGGCGCTGGGTTTGCCGCCGACCGCATCGAACCGGCGCTGGTACTCGCCGAGCACGGCAGCCTCAATTATCTTGCGCTCGAATGCTTGGGCGAGCGCACGGTTGCACTCGCCCAATTGCGCCGGCACCGCGACCCCAATGCGGGCTACGATGTCTTGCTTGAGCGACGGATGAACGGATTGTTGCCGTTGATCAAGCGCAACAGCATCCGCCTCCTGACCAACATGGGCGCGGCAAATCCGCTCGCTGCCGCCGCCAAAGTGGTTGAACTGGCGCGGCAACAAGGCATTCATGTTCGCGTCGCGGCCATCACCGGCGATGATGTGCTCAATATCCTCGACCTCGATCAGCCGACTTTGGAAACCAGCGAAAAACTGCGCAGCATCGGCCAGATCGTTTCAGCCAACGCTTATATCGGGATCGATGCTCTGCTGCCCGCGCTCGCGGGGGGAGCCGATATCATCATCGGCGGGCGCATTGCCGACCCTTCGTTGTTTCTCGCACCGTTGGTGCACCATTTCGGGTGGGCGCTCGATGATCATGACCGGCTTGCCCGCGGGACCGTCGTCGGACATCTCCTTGAATGTGCGGGTCAACTGACCGGGGGCTATTTCGCCGATCCCGGCAAAAAAGATGTTCCTGAGATGGCAAGGCTTGGCTATCCCTTTGCCGATGTCGATGCAGAAGGGTCTGCGCGGTTTGGCAAAGTTGCCGGAACCGGTGGGCTGATTTCAGTTGCCACCGCGACCGAGCAGTTGCTCTACGAAGTCACCGATCCGTCGGCTTACTATACGCCGGATGTCATCGCTGATTTTTCCACGACGAACCTTCAACAGATCGAGCGTGACGTGATCGAGACCTCTGGTGCGCGCGGCAAGCCGCGCTCGCCTCATCTCAAAGTCAGTGTCGGATATCACGCCGGCTACCTCGGCGAAGCCGAAATCGGCTATGCCGGAGAAAACTGCGTCGCGCGCGCACGGCTTGCGGCCGAGATTATTACCGAACGCCTTAAACCGCATTTGCAGGAACTGCGTGTCGATGTTGTCGGGCTCACCGCTCTTCATTCGCGCACGATGTCGCCTGAGGACAACTATTGTCCCTATGAGGCGCGCCTGCGGGTCGCCGGCCGCTCGCTTGATGCGGCTCATGCCGGGCTGATCGGTGAAGAGGTCGAGGGCCTTTACACCAATGGGCCGGCAGGGGGTGGGGGTGCGCGGCGATCCGTGTCCGAACAGATCGGCATCTTATCCTGCTTCGTTCCCCGTGAGCAGGTTGTGACGCAAGTTACCTATTTCGAGTCCTGACCCATGAAGCGCAAACTCTACGAGCTTGCCCACAGCCGCGCCGGAGATAAAGGCAACACCACGACCCTTTCGGTGATCGCTTATCGTCGGGAGGACTACGAGTTGCTGCGGAACAAAGTTACTGCAGCCGCCGTCAAGGAGCACTTTGCGGGCATCATCAAGGGCGAGGTTTCGCGCTTCGAGCTGCCTCATCTCTCGGCGCTCCAATTTGTGGGTCGCGAGGCACTTGGCGGCGGAGTTACGGTAACACTGGCACTTGATGCCCACGGCAAGTGCATGAGTTCCGCGCTGCTCGAAATGGAGATCGAAGTTGATGATTGAGCCGGTCAATCATAGGTGGTGAAATGCAGTCGCGAACATTGGTTGCCGTTGTCTCAATCCCGCAACAAGGCACATATTCTGCTTTGCAGCGGCGGAGGCGAGGTGTATTTCGATTCTGACGAAACTTGCGCGAATTAAAAAGAAATGAGGGAGACGATGACGAGCCCAATGCTACCGCGTGAGCGTTGCGAATATTCGGCGATTGTGGATCGCCCGCCGCTTAAATTGCCAGGGGACGCCCGCATCGTATTCTGGACCATCGTCAATTACGAAGTATGGGATATCGGTCGCCCGATGGCGCGGCAGGTCATCCCGGCACCGACTTCGCAGGTGTTGTTGCCCGACGTGCCGAACTGGAGTTGGCATGAATACGGCATGCGCGTTGGAGCATGGCGCTTCTTTGAATTATTTGAACGATTGAAGATCCGCCCGACACTCGCGACCAACGCGCGGGTCTGCGAAGATTATGTGCGTGTCGCCGAGCAGGCAAAGCGGGATGGTTGGGAGTTCATGGGGCATGCCTATGATCAAATGCCGATCCACAAATGCGAGGATCAGGCAGCCATGATCAATCGCTCAATGGATATCATTGAGCGATTTACGGGCACGCGTCCGGTTGGATGGCTTGGACCGGGACTGACCCAGACGTTGGAAACCCCCGAATTGCTGGCTGCCGCAGGCGTCAAGTATATTGGCGACTGGGTTTATGATGACGAGCCTACAACGATTAAGACCGCGAAAGGGCCGCTTGTTACGCTCCCCTACACGGTCGAGCTCAACGACATCCCGATGATGATCGTGCAGCATCACGAAAGCGACTATCTGCTCAAACGTGCGATTGACCAGTTCGATCGGCTTTATGCTGAGGGAAAGAATCGCGCCAAGATCATGGCACTCGCCATTCATCCCTATATTAGCGGCCAGCCTCACCGCATCAAATATCTGGAAGCCATCTACGACTACGTCAACCGCTTCGAAGGCGTGCTGCACTGGAATGGCGCCGAGATTCTCAACTGGTACAATTCCGTGTCGAATAAAAAGGCAGGTGCATCCGCATGAATGCGCCGAATGAGCGAGCCGCAAATACCAGCACGACACGGATGCTACCCACTGACCGCATTACCTATTCGCCTATCACCGAGCGTAAACCGCTGGCATTGCCGGGCGGCGCGCGCATGGCGGTGTGGGTCATCGTCAATGTCGAAGAGTGGGACCCAACGCAGCCGATGCCGCGCACCGTGCTCACGCCGCCGGCTGGAGGATCGCCGAGCCCGGACATTCCCAATTGGGCGTGGCATGAATACGGCAATCGCGTCGGGTTCTGGCGCCTGCTCAAAGTATTCGATGAATTTAACATTCCTGGCACGCTCGCTATCAATGGTTCGGCAATTGCCGCCTACCCTCCCATCGTCCGCGCCGCGCTCGACCGCAAATGGGAATTTATCGGGCATGGCTTCACTCAGCGCAACATGCAGAAGGTGCCTGATGAGCGCGAGGACATCCGTAAAACCGCTGCTGCGATCGCGGAGGCAACCGGCAAGCAACCGCGGGGATGGCTCGGGCCGGGCCTGACCGAAACCTGGGAAACGCCTGACATCCTGGTTGAAGAAGGATATGACTACGTCTGCGATTGGGTGCTGGACGACCAGCCGGTGTGGCTGAAAACCCGGACCAAACCGATTGTCAACGTACCCTATACCCAGGAATGCAACGATGTGGCGATGATGCTGATCCAGCATCACAAGGCTTCGGAATATTCCGAACGCGCGATCGATCAATTCGAGCAGATTTATGCCGATGCCGAGACATCGGCACGGATCATGGCCATCGTCATTCACCCCTACATTATGGGCGCGCCACACCGCTGCAAACATTTCCGCCGCGTTTTCGAAGTGATCCGCCAAAAATCAGACGTGTTATTCTGGACAGGCGAACAGATTGCCGATTGGTATTTATCGGTCGGACCAAAGGCGCCATGATCGGAGCAAGGCCGTGAACGCTTTTCAGCTTCTCAACGGTCTGACGTTCGCCGCACTGCTGTTCGTGGTGGCGAGCGGTTTCACGTTGATTTTCGGCCTGCTGCGCATCGTCAATCTCGCCCACGGCGCGCTCTATTTGTTTGGCGGCTATATCGGATACACGATTGCGACCCAAACAGGGTACTTCGTGCTCGGCGGCATTGCCGCGATGGCCGCGGTTGCGGCAATCGGTCTGTTTCTTGATGAAGGCCTTCTGCGTTTCGTGCGCGGCTACGAACTTCGACAAGTGCTGCTGACGCTGGGCGTGGCTTTCGTTCTCAACGATATGGCGCTGGTCATCTGGGGCGGCGACAGCTTTACGGTCCCGATTCCGGACGCGCTTCGCGGCGGCGTGCGCTTTTTTGGAATCTTCTATCCAAAATATCGGCTGTTTGTCCTTGGTGTTGGCGTTGCGGTCTTTGCTCTGCTCTGGTTCCTGGTGAACTACACGCGGCTTGGAGCACTGATCCGTGCCGGCGTCGACGATGCTGAAATCGTGGAAGCATCCGGCATTGATATCAGGCGCGTTTTTCTGGCAACGTTTGTACTGGGCTCAGCGCTTGCCGGCCTTGGCGGTATCATGGGAGGTGCTTTCCTGGCGCTTTATCCATCATCCGATGCCGAGATTCTCGTATTCAGCCTTGCCATTGTTATTATTGGAGGGCGCGGCAGCCTGGTCGGCGCGGCGGTCGGAAGCTTGTTTGTTGGCTTACTGAATACATTCGGACAAGTGCTATTTCCGGAACTCGCTTATTTCGTCATTTTCGGGCCGATGGCGGCCCTGCTCGCGTTCCGCCCGCTCGGGTTATTTGGACGGGCAACAGCATGAAGATGAAGACGAACACCACAACGATCGCCCTGCTCGCAACGGGAGCTGCCGCTGCAGCATTTCTGCCCTTTGGGCTTTCGACATACCAGATTAGCGTTGCAACCGAGATTCTGATCTTTGCCGTATTGGCAATGGCGATTGACATTCTGGCGGGGTTTGCCGGGCGAACTTCGCTCGGACACGGTGCAATCTTCGGTGCCTCAACCTATGTGGTTGTGTATGCGGTCAACCAAATGGGCTTTTCGCCGTATCTTGGATTTGGCTTGGGTGTAATGGCTGCGGTTCTGCTCGCCGCGATATTTGCGCTTCTTGCGATCCGCACATCAGGCGTCTACTTCCTCCTCCTGACGCTTGCACTAGGCATGATTGTTTGGGGAATCTGCCTGCGTTGGACCAACATAACGGGCGGCGAAAACGGCATGCGCGGCGAAATTCGCCCCATCATCCTCGCCAATCACGCAACCTTCTATTGGGCGGTGCTTGCACTGACGATGTTTCTTGCCTTCGCGATGTGGCGGTTTATCCAATCTCCGTTTGGCCTGACGCTGCGCGGCATTCGCGACAGCGAGAGCCGAATGCGCAGTCTCGGATACGATGTGTCGTTGCATCTCTTCCTGGGGTTCGTCATTTCTGGGCTGTTTGCGGGAATTGCCGGCGCGCTCTATGCGTTCTTCAATAACTTTGTCAGCCCCTCAAGCGTCGCCTTGGCGCAATCGGTTGAAGGCCTGCTGATGGCCATCGTCGGCGGGATTGGCACACTTTTCGGCGGGATTGTCGGCGCAGCCGCGATTATTACCGTTCAAAATCTGGTCAGCGCTTATACGGAGCGTTGGCCGACGGTACTCGGCTTGATTTTCATTTTCACAATGATTTTTGCCCCCGAAGGCATCGTGGGCAAGATCCGCGCCCTGTTAGTCCGGCGAAAAACATGAAATTATAACCCAAAACACAACGGGGATTCACCATGGATCGCAGACAGTTTTTAACAACGACAGCACTCGGCGCGACAGCCGCCGGCCTTGCCATCTGTCCGTGGAATATAGCTCAGGCGCAAGGCGCGACGATCAAGATCGGGCTACTTGCGCCGCTGACCGGCGTTGCCGCTGCGGGTGGACGCGAGATGGTCGACGGCGTCAATCTTTGGTTCGGCCAGATCGGCAACCAGATTGCCGGCCGCAAAGTGGAAGTGATTGTTGAGGACGATGCTTCCAATCCGGATACTGCCTTGCAGAAGGCACGCCGGCTTGTCGAACAGGCAAATGCCAACTTCCTCATGGGCGATCTTTTGGCAAATACGGGACTGGCGGTTGCCAACTACGTCAAAGGTAATGGCGTTCCTTATTTCATCCCAATCATCGCAGCCGATGATCTGACGCAGCGCGCCCGGATCAAAAATGTGATCCGGGTTGCAGGCTATTCGGCAAGCCAAACAACGCATGCCCTTGCCGATTGGGCGCTCAAGCAAAAATATCGCCGCATTGCGACGATTTCTCAGGACTACACATTCGGCCACGAACAGTGCGGCGGCTTCTCACGTGTGTTTACTGAAGGTGGCGGCGAAATCGTTCAGCAATTCTGGCATCCGCTTAACAATGCGGATTTCAGTCCCTATCTCGGACAGATTGCCAATCTCAAGATCGATGCTTTGTTTGCGATGGAAACCGGGGCTGACGCAACACGGCTCATTCAGCAATATGCGAGCTTTGGACTCAAGGACCAGCTTCCGTTACTGGGCGCCATGAACACCGCTGATCAGTCGGTCATCCGGACGCTCGGGCCGGAATGTGAGGGCATGGTGTCGGGAGCACACTTCGCTGAAGGCGCGAGCAACCCCACCACACAAAAATTCGTGAAGGATTATTCTGATAAGTATGGAAAGATTCCATCGCTCTACGGTTTCTCGATGTACTCAGGCGCGATGTGGATCACGCGCGCCCTGGAAAAAATCGGCGGCAAGGCCGAGGATCCGGAGGCGTTGATCAAAGCCGTACTTGCCACCGAATTAGTGGACTCGCCGCTCGGCAAGGCCGTGAAACTCGATGCTTACGGCAACCCGGTCTACGACATTTACATCCGCAAGCTTACGAAACGTCCGGATGGCAAATTCTGGAATGTCCCGATTGAGACTTATCCCAACGTCTCGCAGTTCTGGAAATACGATCCAGAGACCTACATGAAAGAGCCGCCCTATTCGCGCGATTACCAGGGAATCAAGAAAAAATCTTGATCGACCAATGAGGGCCGGATCTACCGGCCCTCATTGCTGCCTCGCCCCTTCCCGCTTCAGTACTCTTGTAAACTGCATCACCTGTGCCTGATCAAGTTTTGACGCTGTCAAATGTCGTTGTTGCATTCGGCGCACTGCTTGCCGTCAACAATGTCAGTTTGTCTGTTGCACGAGGAGAGCGACGTGCCATTATCGGTCCGAATGGTGCGGGGAAAACGACGCTGTTTCATGCGGTTACCGGCGTTGTTGCGCCGACCTCGGGAATGATCCACTTCGAGGGCCGGGACATCACCAATACGCCACCGCATCGGCGCGCCCGGTTGGGCATTGCCCGTACGTTCCAGATCACAAATCTGTTCCCATTGCTGACGGTCGAGGAAAATCTCGTTCTTTCAGTTCGCGGGTTGACGCGGCGGAAGTTCTCTCTGTTCGGCACGCCCCAGCTTGATTCCGAAGAAGCTCAGCGCGTGACTGACGTACTGAACCTGTCGCGCCTTTCAGATCGGCGCAGCGTCACCGTGAAGGAGCTTTCCTACGGCGAACAACGCCAGCTCGAAATGGCAATGGCACTTGCCACCAATCCGCGCCTTTTGTTTCTGGACGAACCGGCTGCCGGTCTCTCACCGGCCGAGCGCTCAATTGTTGCCGATATCATTCGGTCGTTACCGCCCCAGCTCACGGTCGTTCTGATCGAGCACGACATGGACCTTGCACTTGCGCTGGTCGATTATGTGACCTGCATGTACGAGGGCAAGGTTCTGGTTGAAGCCGCTCCGGACGCGATCCGCACCAACGACGCGGTGCAAGAAGTCTATTTAGGCAAGCCGCGACATGCTTGAGATCGATGCCCTTCATAGCTTCTATGGCGATGCGCATGTCATCCAAGGAGCATCGCTCAAGGTCGACCTTGGAGAGGTGGTCGCGCTGCTTGGCCGCAACGGCATGGGTAAGACGACGCTAATACGATCCATCATGGGACTGACCCCACCCCATGTGCGCGGGGGGACGATCGCCTGGCGCGGTGAAACGTTAAACGGATTGCGTCCGCATCAGATCGCAAGCCGACGTATTGCGATCGTTCCACAAGGACGTCGTTTATTTGCGTCTCTGACCGTGACTGAGCATCTCACCATGGTGAGAGGCAAAGGACGCGCCGACGGATGGACGCCCGATCGGATTTTTGGCCTGTTTCCGCGCCTGGCCGAGCGGCGCAATCATCGGGGCAATGAGCTGTCGGGCGGTGAGCGCCAGATGCTGGCGATCGGCAGAGCGCTCGCAATTGATCCGGAACTGATCCTGATGGATGAACCGTCCGAAGGCCTTGCGCCCGTCATGGTCCAACAGCTTGAGAACTTCATCCTCGAACTCAAGCGCGCCAAGCTTTCCATCCTGCTTGTGGAACAGAATCTCTATAGCGCGCTCTCAGTCGCTGACCGGGTATATGTCCTGGAAACGGGCCGGATCGTGCACGAGGGCTCGGCGTCTGCGTTCGCGGCGCAACCCGACCTGTTACGCACCTATCTGGGGGTACGTTGAATAGCGCGCCTCTGCTTTCAGCGCACGCCGCCTTTACTTGCGCTTTTCGCCAATAGCTCGAGATTGGCCTGGACATAGGGATTGGCCGGATCCTTAACGCGGGCAGCAAGCAATTTGGCGCGCGCGCGGCCATAGTCTCCGCGCAACAAATAGGAATAGCCGTGATTGTTGAGGATTTCCGCCGTGGCGCCGAAAATCCTGGCCGCCTGCTCGTAAGCACGATCTGCGAGATCGAAACGTCGTAGCCGGTCATAAGAGGCCGCAAGGCCGATCCACGCCTCGGCGTCATGGTGGGCTTCGCCAGGAGCCTTCTCCACCGCGCGCCGGAAATGACGTTCCGCAAGACCGTAATTACCTTCGCGGAAATGCCGTTTGCCCAAATTGAGATCGTCGGAGAGATCCCCTTCAGGGCCGGGCGGAACCGGCACAACGGGCACGCTGGGCCCGACTGCCCCCGTAGTATCAGGCTCGGCTGCGGACGGGGCGGATGCCGATGCTCGGCTTTCCTGCCACGACTTAACGGATTGGACTGCCTGATCCAACGTCTCGCAGCCAGCCATTAAGACTGTGCAAGCGCTCACGATGAGGACGCGATTTACACCAACTCTCATCGATCAGTCCCAGGCAGCGGCAAGCGGCCGGCCGATGCCTCGACCCGCCCAAGCATACAGATGGTCGCTGCGACTTCTGCGGAGGCCGCTCAATGAGATTAGGAAAGGCTGGTTAATATTTTGTCGCCGCTCCCGGACGCAAATTTCCACCGAAACGGTGTCCTCACCCCATTTTCAGGCGGACGACAACCGGCAGGATGATGATGATCATCACCACGGGAAACACACAGAGGATCAGCGGAACCGACAACTTTGCCGGCAGTTTGTGCGCCTTTTCTTCGGCAGCGGACATCCGTTTGTGGCGCATATCGTCACTGTAGACACGCAGCGCATCGCTCATGCTCGAGCCGAGTTCCTCCGATTGTTGGAGCAACGTTGCAAACGAGCGCGCTTCATCAAGGCCCAAACGATCGCCGAAATGCTCCAGCGTTTCGCTGAGCTTTCGACCGGCGCGAAGTTCCAGCGTTGCCATATGAACATTAGAGCTAAGTGAGGGATAGGAATCGCCGATTTCGCGGCCCACCCGCTCCAATCCGGCTTCCATGCTCAGCCCCGCATCCGCGCATACGACCAGCAAGTCCATGAAATCAGGGAAGCCGTCGCGATGCTCCTGCTGACGCTGCTTGATCCTCCGATTGAGATAGAAAGATGGGCCCATATAACCAACGAGCCCCGCGCAGGCCATAAACATCCAGCTGGAATTACCTTCACCGGATGTATTTAGCGGCGCAACGAACATGATCGCGGCCAATCCCATTGCAAGCCCAAGGCGCGCAAGGAAGAAAAAGCCGACAGCGCGAGCGTCCAGAAAGCCGGCTTGCACGAGCTTGCGGCGTAACTGCCGCATATCGTTTCCCTGCGATGATTCCGAGTAATACTTGGTCGTATATTCGGCCAGACGCTTGGCAGCCTGCCGACTTGCATAGCGAAGCGAGCGCGGATCGTCCGTCGACGGCCCCATCTCAAGACTTAATATTTCTGCCGCACGGCGCTGGACGGTGGTGCGGGCATGGACCACTCCCATCACACCGAAGGCCAGCACTGTGACCGCGAGAAATACCAGCACGCTCAACATCGTGACTGGATCAGCCAGCATGGAGATGATGAGATTGACGAGCGCGTCCATGGTCTAGATCCTAAAATTGACCATGCGATACATGACGATATTCCCCGCGATCATCCAGGCGGCCGCGCAAGCAAGTCCGATCTTTGTAACGTCGTAATCCCAGACACTTCCATAAAAGCCTGGGGATGTAACGTTTAGAATCACAAATAGCGCAATCGGCAAGCCTGAGAGAAAAAATGCAGAGAATTTACCTTCGGACGCCAGCGCCGAGACTTTGCGCCGCATTTTAAACCGCAAGCGAATAACCGAAGACAGATTGGCTAATATCCCGGTTAAGTTACCTCCTGTCGAAGTCTGAATGGCGACTGCCGTGACGAACAAAGGAAGATCGGACTGTCCCACACGGAAAAACAGGTTCCGCATTGCCGATTCCAAATCGGAGCCATATGTGATTTCATCGGCTACGATACCGAATTCCGTGCCGACAGGATCCGGTAGTTCGCGCGCTACCAGTGCAAGAGCGATGGGAACGGGGTGTCCTGCCCGTAAACTGCGCACAATCATATCGATCGCTTCCGGAAACTGCTCACCGAACTTGGCGTGACGCCGCGATCGCATAAAGCGCAAGACAACAAACGGCAAAAGAATGCTGGCGCCAAACAATATGCCTATGGCTTCCAGCAAGCTGTCGCGCAGGAGCATATCCGCCATGAACACGGTAAGCGCGCCAGCAAACACGAGCATTGCGAACCGGCCTATCCCCATGGTCAGGCCGGACTGCAAAACCAGCTTATTCAACCAAAGGACGGGCATTCCGTAGAGGCCCTCGGCTGTCAATCCACGCTCGCGGCGCAACTGCACCAGGATATTTTGCCGATCCGGCTCATTTTCGATCAGGCGCAAACGTCGATTAATACGTTTCCGATACGAGGCTGTTGAAAAACACAAAATGTAGATCGCCTCGACAAACAACACGGTCGAGAGCGCGGCAAAACCATAAATCAGATATGTTGTATCGATATCGAACGACATGACCATCTATAATGGTTTGCTTGGATCAAAATGCCCGCCCGGGAGATTGATGCCCCTGGCAACCAATTCGGCAAGAAAGCGCGGGCGAACTCCTGTCGCCTGGAAATGGCCCTGCACCGAGCCATCGTCGGCTGTGCCCACGCGAACATATTTATAGATCTCCTGCATCTGCAGGATGTCACCCTCCATTCCGGTGATTTCCGCGATACTGGTGACGCAGCG